>CAZCEE010000126.1:0-6846 GCA_964497165.1 uncultured Schumannella sp.
CCGAGGACGTTCTCGGTTCCGGCGCGACGGCCGCGCTCCTGGCCACCGCCGTGCAGCAACGCCTCGAGCGGCACACCGGCGCGCACGAGGAGCGCTCCGACGCCGGGGGGCGTGCCGAGTTTGTGTCCGGCGATACTCACGGCGTCGACACCGAGTGCCGCGGGGGCGACGTCGAACCACGGCGCCGCCTGCACCGCATCGACGTGCATCCGGGTGCCTGCTGCTCGGGCGACGGCCGCGAGTTCGGCGATCGGCTGCACGGTGCCGATCTCGTTGCTCGCGTACGCGATCGACACGAGGGTCGTGTCGGGCCGGATCGCTGCGGCGAGCACGCCTGAGTCAATGCGACCCTCGCCGTCGACCGGTAGCGTCGCGATCTCGAAGCCGTGAGCACGCCGCAGGTAGTCGCAGCTCTCCCGGACCGCCTCGTGCTCGAGCGGGGAGATCACGATGTGTCGGCCGCGGGGGTCGGCGAGCGCGATCCCCTTGATCGCGAGGTTGTCGGCTTCGGTGCCGCCCGAGGTGAGCACGATCTCGCCGGGCCGACAGCCGAGTTCCTCGGCGATGCGCGCGCGGGCGTCGGTGAGCGCACGGGCCGCCCGCTCCCCCGGCTCGTGACGGCTCGACGGGTTGGCCGAATCGGTCGTCGACAGGAACGTGGTGATCGCCTCGATCACGGCGGGGCTCACGGGGCTCGCCGCGGCGTGGTCGAGGTTGAGGCTCATGCCCGCACCTCGACATCGAGCCCGAGGTCGAGGGCGCGCGGGCTGTGGGTGAGCGCGCCGACCGAGATGACGTCCACGCCGGTCGCGGCGATCGCGGCGACCGTGTCGAGCGACACCCCTCCGCTGGCTTCGACGAGGGCGCGGCCGGCGACGAGCGAGACGCCCTCGCGCAACTGATCGGGCGTGAAGTTGTCGAGCATGATCGTGTCGACTCCCGCGGCGACGACGGGTTCGATCTGGTCGAGGCGGTCGACCTCGACCTCGAGGTGGGTCGTGTGGCCGATGCGTTCACGCGCGGCTCGGATGGCGTCGCCGATCGGCACCCCGGCGGCGGCAAGCACCGCGAGGTGGTTGTCTTTCGCGAGCACCGCGTCCGAGAGCGAGAAGCGGTGATTGTGCCCCCCGCCGTCGCGCACCGCCTGCCGTTCGAGCACTCTGAGGCCAGGCGTCGTCTTGCGGGTGTCGACGATGCGGGCGCGCGTGCCTGCCGCCGCCTCGACGTAGCGGGCGGTGAGCGTGGCGATGCCCGACATCCGCTGGGTGAGGTTGAGCGCGATCCGCTCGGCGCGCAGCACCGCCCGGGCCGATCCCTCGACGCGCGCGAGCACCGTTCCGACCGCGAACGGCTCGCCGTCACCGACGAGAACTTCCGCCTGCGTCAACGGGTCGACGATCTCGAAGACCCGCGCGAACACGCTCGCCCCGCTGAACAACCCCGGCTCACGCGCGACGAGCGCCGCCGTGGCCCGGGCGTCGGCCGGCAGGAAGACCTCAGAGGTCAGGTCGCCCCACGGCGCGTCTTCGTCGAGGGCGCGGCGGATGATGTCGTCGATCGCGTTCACGCCGCCACCTCTGCGCGCGCGGCGACCGGGCGGGCGTCGTATACCGACCGCGCCCACACGCCGCGCGGCTCGGGGAAGTCGGTGCGCGCATGGGCGCCCCGCGATTCCTCCCGCCGCAGGGCGGCGTGCACGAGCAGGCGGCCGAGGTCGAGCAGGTTGGCGTCTTCCCGACCGGTAGGCGTCGAGTCGTCGGCCCGCCACCCCTCGAGCACCGCGGCCGCTTCGCGGAGCCCGGCGGCATCCCGTTCGACCCCCGCACGCTGCCAGAGCAGGTCGCGCAGGTTGTCGCGGTCGACCGGGGTCGCACCTGCGGCGGACCCGAACGAAACGGCGGCCTCGGTCGCGACCTCGAGCGCCGCCCCCGGGAGGTCGATCGCGTCGGCGGCCCGCCAGGCGAACACGAGCGACTCCAGAAGCGAGTTCGAGGCAAGCCGGTTGGCGCCGTGCACACCTGTGCAGGCGGCCTCGCCGACGGCGAAGAGTCCCGGCAGCGTCGTGCGGCCGTCGATGTCGGTGCGGATGCCGCCCATGGCGTAGTGCGCCGCGGGTGTCACCGGCACCGGCTCGCGCGTCCAGTCGAGGCCGCGCTCGGCGCACGCCGCCGTGATGCCGGGGAACCGGGAGCGCAGAAAGTCGGCCCCGAGCCCCGTCGCGTCGAGCACGACGGGTCGCCCACCCTGTCGCGCCATCGCCGTCGCGATCCCCCGGGCGACCACATCGCGCGGGGCGAGCTCGGCATCCGGATGAACGTCGACCATGAACCGCTCGCCGTCGGCATTCCGCAGCACCGCACCTTCGCCGCGCACCGCCTCGGAGACGAGGTGGTTGCCCGGCAGCGCGAGAGCCGTCGGGTGGAATTGGTAGAACTCGAGATCCGACACGGCAGCACCCGCACGCCACGCCGCAGCGATGCCGTCGCCCGTCGCGACCGTCGGGTTCGTGGTGTGCCGGAACAACTGCCCCGCACCACCACTGGCCAGCACGACGACGTCACCGGGGATGCGGTGGGTCGCGCCGTCGGCGGCGATCACGTCGACCCCGATCACTTCGCCGTCGTCGACGACCAGCTCGGTGACGAAGGTGTGCTCGTGCACTTCGATCGCCCGCCGGCGCACGGCCCGCAGCAGCGCCGACTCGATCGCGAAGCCGGTCGCATCACCCCCGGCATGCAGCACGCGACGCGACGAGTGCGCCGCTTCGTGGCCGCGCACCAGTTCGCCGTCCTGCTTGTCGAACTCGACGCCGAGCGCGATGAGGTCGCGCACCCGACCCGGACCTTCGGCGCACAGCACCTCGACGGCGACCGGGTCGCACAGTCCCGCACCCGCGCGCAACGTGTCGGCGACGTGACTCTCGACGGAATCGTCGGGGAACAGCGCCACCGCGATCCCGCCTTGCGCGTAGCGCGTGTTGCTCTCGCTGAGCCGCGACTTCGTGACGAGCACGACGTCGTGATGCTTGCTCGCCCGATGCGCGGCGATGAGCCCCGCGATGCCGGTGCCGACGACGACGACGCGCATCAGGCGACCTTAGGCTTCGCCGCGAGCATCCGGTCGAGCGCCACGCGGGCATCCGCTGCCACCCGCTCGGGCACCCGGATGACGTTCGGCTTCCGCCCCGCGACGAGCTCTTCCAGCACCCAGGCCAGATACCCCGGGTGGATGCGGTACATCGTCGAGCACGGGCAGACCACCGGGTCGAGGCAGAAGATCTCGTGCTGCGGGTACTCCGCCGCGAGCCGGTTGACCATGTTGATCTCGGTACCGATCGCGAACGTTGTCGGCTCGGTCGCGGCCGCGACGGCCTTGCGGATGTAGTCGGTGGACCCCGCCTCATCGGCGGCGTCGACGACAGGCATCGGGCACTCCGGATGCACGATCACGCGCACGCCGGGGTGCTCGGCCCGCGCCCTCTCGACCTGGTCGACGGTGAAACGCTTGTGCACGCTGCAGAAGCCGTGCCACAGCACCACGCGGGCATCCAGGATCTCGCCAGCCGTGTTGCCGCCGAGGGGCCTGCGGGGATTCCACATCGGCATCCGCTCCAGGGGCACGCCCATCTTCTTCGCGGTGTTGCGGCCCAAGTGCTGGTCGGGGAAGAACAGCACCCGCTGCCCACGTTCGAAGGCCCACTCGAGCACCGTTTCGGCGTTCGATGAGGTGCACACGATGCCGCCGTGCCGGCCGCAGAACGCCTTCAGCGCAGCCGAGGAGTTCATGTACGTCACCGGGATGATCGGCACCCGGCCGTCGGCATCCGGTTCCGTTCCGTAGAGCTCTTCGAGCTGCGCCCAACACTCCTCGACGCTGTCTTCGTCGGCCATGTCGGCCATCGAGCAGCCCGCAGCGAGGTTGGGCAGGATGACGTCCTGCCCGGGCCGCGCGAGGATGTCGGCGGTCTCGGCCATGAAGTGCACGCCGCAGAACACGATCGTCTCTGCATTGGGCACCGTCTGCGCGGCATTCGCGAGCTGGAACGAGTCCCCGAGAAAGTCGGCGTGCTGCACGACCTCGTCGCGCTGATAGAAGTGACCGAGGATGACGACGCGGTCGCCGAGGGCAGCCTTCGCGGCGCGAATGCGGGCGTGCAGCTCTGCGGCGTCCGCCTCGCGGTAGGCGGCGGGCAGCTCGCCCTGACGCGGCGCACCTGTCGGGATGACGTCGCCCATGCTCGACCCCGGGCCATAGCCGGGGGTGGGGTCGAACTCCCACGGCCCCTTCGCGAGGTCGGTGCTGCACGCCTGGTCGGGCGCGGTGCGAATGAGCACGTCGATCGAGGTCACGGGTTTCCTCCCGGGGTCGGGGTGCCGAGCGGGCCGTTGTCGGCAAGCTGCAGGGTGGTGTCGTAGCGGTAGAGGCGCGGCGGGCGATGGCGACCGCCAGGCACCGTTTCTCCGGTGTCGACCAGCACGCCCGACGTCTCGATGTGCCGGCGGAAGTTGGCGGGATCGAGGGGCCGTTCGAGCACGACCTCGTGCACGCGACGCAGTTCGGCGAGCGTGAAAGTCTCGCCGAGCAGGGCGTGGGCGATGCGCGAGTACTCCATCTTGGTGCGCAACCGCCAGAGCGCGTAGCGCACGATGAGGTTGTGGTCGAACGCCAGGTCAGGCAGCTCGTCGGCCGCGAACCAGCGCACGTTGTCGTCTTCGATCGCGCGGGCGGCAAGGTCGGCGCGCACGAGTGCCCAGTAGGCGACCGACACGACCCGGCCCGTCGGCGACCGGTCGGGCTCGCCGAACGCGTAGAGCTGCTCGAGGTAGGCGGGGCGCAACTGGGTCGTCTCGAAGAGCTTGCGGGCGGCGGTGTCGGCGAGGCTCTCGGCGGGTTCTGCGGCACCACCGGGAAGCGCCCAACGGCCGGCGAACGGGTCGCGGGTGCGCCGCACGAGCGGGATCGAGAGCACGGCCTCCTCACCCTCGGGGCGCAACGCGAAGATCACCGTCGAGACGGCGAGTTCGATCGCGTTCCGAGTACTCACGCACCGCCTCCTCAGTAAAGGTCACTGTGACCCGAACAGAGGATAGCACTTCGAGTCGCGGCGACCCTAACTGGGAGCTGGCCCTAACCGAGCACGCGCGCGACTGCCTCGACGTCGGAGAGGTCGTTCCAGAGGTGGAACGACGCGCGCAACCGCCCGGCGCGACCCGAGACCCGGATGCCGGCGTCGATCAGTTTCTTCAGATCGCCGCCCGAGGTATCCGGCCAGGTCACGATCGCCTGCCGTTGCGCCGGGATGCCGACGGCCTCGCACAACGCGTCACCGAGCCCGCTCGTGAACGCCCACACCTCGGCGATGTCGAGCGCGGCGAACAGGCCGATCGCCGGTTCGGCGCCGATCCAGGCCTGCCACGCCGGCGACACGTCGAACCGCCGCGCGTCGGCGGCGAGATGCATCGCCGGACCGTAGGTGCTCGTCCAGACGTCATCCCCCGCGTACCAGCCCGCCTGCAGCGGCGTGAGCAGCGGGTCGAACCGGTCGCTCAGCGTGAGGAACGCGACCCCGCGCGGCGAGCAGAGCCACTTGTAGGTGTGGCACACCGTCACGTCGAACCGGCTTGCGTCGACCGGCAGTACCCCGGCCGCCTGGGTCACGTCGCAGAACGTGTAGGCGCCGCGCCGGGCGGCCGCCTCGAGGATGCCGTCGACGTCGGCGACCACGCCGGTCGCCGACTGCACGAGCGAGAACACGACAAGCCAGGTGTCGTCCCGGATCTCGTCGGCGAGCGCCTCGAGCGGCACCACGCGCACCCGGATGTCGGGTCGCTGCAGGAACGGAAACTCGATCGACGAGAAGTCGCCGTCGGGAATCAGCACCTCGGCGCCGTCCGGCACGGCAGCAGCGACGAGAGCGGTGAGCACCGAGGTCTGCGACCCGATCGCGACCCGCGACGCGGGGATGCCGACGAGGCGTGCGTACGACTCCCGGGTGCGGGCGATCACCGGGTCGTAGCCCTGCGGGTCGCGGTCGGCCGCCGCCCACGTCGTGAGGTCGGCGGTCAGCGCCTCGACGGCCGACCGCGGCGGAAGCCCGATGGATGCGACGGCGAGGTATCCCCGGGGATCCCCGAACTGCTCGATCGCGGCGGCGAGCGCCGGGGAGTGTGCCATGGCCCGAGTCTCGTCCGACCCGATTGCAGCGGCAAGAGGCCGCCGAGGCTTACGCGGCCTGGTCAGGACAGCGGCGCGTCGACCGCTCCCCCGAAGCGCCGGGCCCGTCCCGCGTAGATCTCGATCGCGTGCCATAGGTCTTCGCGGGTGAAGTCGGGCCACAGGGTGTCGAGGAACACCATCTCGGCGTACGCCGACTGCCACAGCATGAAGTTGCTCGTGCGCTGCTCCCCCGACGACCGCACGAAGAGGTCGACATCGGGCAGGTCGGGCACGTACAGGTGCTTCTGTAGCGTCTTTTCGCTGATGCGATCGGGCTTGATGCGCCCGGCGGCGACCTCCGCAGCGATCGCGCGGACGGCATCCACGATCTCTACCCGCCCGCCGTAGTTGACGCACATCGTGAGGGTGAGGGTCGTGTTGCGCGCCGTCAGCCGTTCGGCGACCTCGAGCTCGTCGATCACCGAACGCCACAGCCGCGGTCGCCGGCCTGCCCACTTCACACGCACGCCCCACTCGTGCAACTGGTCGCGGCGGCGGCGGATGACGTCGCGGTTGAAGCCCATCAGGAACCGCACCTCGTCGGGGCTGCGCGACCAGTTCTCTGTCGAGAATGCGTACGCCGACAGGTGGGTGACGCCGATCTGGATGGCGCCGGCCACGACATCCAGC
>CAZCEE010000127.1:0-6811 GCA_964497165.1 uncultured Schumannella sp.
GGTAGCCGCCGCCGGCGTGCACGCCCTCCTTGGCGGCCTGCGCGAGACGCGCCAGGCTCAGGTTGCAGGGAGTGATCTCGTTCCACGAGCTCGCGATGCCGATCTGCGCCTTGTCCCAGTCGGCGTCGCCCATGCCGACGGCACGCAGCATCCCGCGGCTCGTGGTGGCTTCGATCCCGTCGGTGACGGTGCGCGACCGCGGCTTGTGGTCGATCGCGGGCACGCCCGTCGAAGGCGGTGTTTCCGGCATGTGACGAGGGTACCGCCCGCCCGCGCGGGTCGCTGTCGCGGTCGGTGAGCCTTCGATTCGTGCGAATCCACGCTTCCGCGCCGATGGAGCCGCAGATTCGCACGAATCGAGGGGGTCGCGAGGTCAGTGACCGCCGCGGTCGGAGTCGACTCCGACGAGCGGGCCCTGGTCGAGGGTCGCGAGCGATGCCATGTCGTCGGTGGAGAGTTCGAAGGTGAAGACGTCGAGGTTCTGGGCGAGCCGGGTGGGGTCGCTGCTCTTCGGGATGACGACGAGCCCCTGCTGCACGTGCCAGCGCAACACGACCTGGGCGGGGGTGCGCCCGAGTCGCTCGGCCACCTGCACGATCGCCGGTTCGGCGAGCAGCGACCGCACGCCGCTCCCCCCGCCGAGCGGGCTCCACGACTCCGTCACGATGCCGTGGGCGTCGTCGTAGGCGCGCTGCTCGAGCCGCACGATCGCCGGGCTGATCTCGATCTGGTTCACGGCCGGAACCACCGAGGTCTCGGCGGCGAGCCGCGTCAGGTGCGCCGCGGTGAAGTTCGACACCCCGATCGCGCGCGCGAGTCCGTCGGCGTGCAGCTTTTCGAAAGTGCGCCAGGTCGACACGTACTCGTCGCGCTGCGGCAGCGGCCAGTGGATGAGCAGGAGATCCACGTATTCGGTGCCGAGGCGGTCGAGCGCCGCCCGCAGTCCGCCGATGGCGCGGTCGTCGCCCTGGAACTCGCCGTCGAGCTTCGTCGTGACGAACAGTTCCTCGCGAGCGACCCCGGAGCGCCGGATGCCTTCGCCGACGCCCGCCTCGTTGCCGTAGCGGGTCGCGGTGTCGATGTGCCGGTAGCCCGCCTCGATCGCGGCGGCGACGGCATCAGAAGCCTGCGCGTCATCGAGCGGCCAGGTGCCAAAGCCCACCTGAGGGATGCCGGCGCCGGTGTTGAGGGGAATCGATGGAATGTTCATGCCCCCATCCTGCCTACTGCTCGTGAACGTCGCCTTCGCGGAAGGTCGCCAGGGTCTTCAACACGAGGGCGACCTCCTCGGGGCCGGCGACTCGGAACGCGGCCTCGGTCGCCCCGGTGCCGCTCTTCACGCCGACGTCGTGCGACAGCAGTGCGGCGAAGGCATCCTCGTCGGTGACATCGTCGCCCGCATAGAACACGGCGTCCGCCGCGGTGTACCGGCGCAGGTGCTCGACGGCTTCCCCTTTCGTCGTCGACCGCACGGCGAACTCGAGCACGTTCTTGCCGTGCCGCACCGTCAGATTCTCGATCTCGGCCTGCGCCTCCGACAGGGCGACGAGGTGCGCGAGGCGCGAGTTGTCATCCGTCGCGAGCCGGGTGTGCAGCGCGAAACCAGCGGGCTTGGATTCGAGCCACACCTGATCGATCGCGTCGGCCACCTCGCCCAGCACCTCGTGCAGCACCTCGACCTGTTCGATCTCGGCGGTGTCGAGGCTGACCCGGTCTTCGGGGTTGTCGAGCCGCAGCTCGATCCCGTGCGAGCCGACGAGCAACACGGTGTCGGGGAGGTCGGAAACCTCGATGAGGCTGCGCAACGCGCGACCCGACACGAGCGCGACGCGAGTGTTCGGCAGCTTCAGCAAGGCCAGCACCGCCTCCCGCGCCTCGGGGATCGCTCGGGCCTGCTCAGGGGAATCGACCTCGGGGGCGAGGGTGCCGTCGAAGTCGAGGGCCACGAGCAGTCGGCGGGTGCGGGCGAGCTCGCGCAGCGCTCCGACGAACGATGAAGGAAGAGGGGCCGCGGCGGCGCGGTGCCGGGGGTCGTTCACGGTTTGGGGGCGCGCTCGACGGTCCACTCGAGGTCGCCGAGCGGGTCGAGGTCGGCACCGAGGCGGTCGATGCCACCGTTCGCGTCGCTCAGACTGCGCAGGAAGCCGCGCGACCAGTGGCCGACATCGTTCTCGCGGACGCGCTTGCGCAAAGACCGCATGCGTTTGCGTCGCTCGGCACGCGGCATCTCGACGGCCTGCATGATGGCATCCTTCAGCCCGTCGATGTCGTGCGGGTTGATGCGCAGTGACGTCTTGAGCTCGTCGGCCGCTCCGGCGAACTCACTCAGCACGAGCACCCCGTCTTCGTCGTGGCGTGCCGCGACGTACTCTTTCGCGACGAGGTTCATGCCGTCGCGCAGCGGCGTCACGAGCATGACGTCGGCGGCGAGGTACAGCGCCGCCATCTCCTCGCGCGGGAACCCGTGATGCAGGTAGTTGACTGCCTGATGACCGATCGTGCCGAAGTCGCCGTTGATGCGCCCGACCGTGAGCTCGATCTCGTCGCGCAGGTGCTTGTAGGTTTCGACCCGTTCGCGGCTCGGGCTCGCCACCTGCACGAGCGTGACGTCTTCGACCTTGAGGAGCCCCTCCTGCAGCATCTCGGAGAACGCCTTGAGTCGGTGGCCGATGCCCTTGGTGTAGTCGAGTCGATCGACGCCGAGCATCACCGTCTTCGGGTTGCCGAGCTCTTCGCGGATCTGGTCGGCGCGGGCCTGAACCGAGGGGCTGCGCGCGAGTTCCTCGAACGCCTCGACGTCGATCGAGATCGGGAACGCCCGGGCGACAACCCGTCGAGCAGGCAGCACGGTGGTCTTCGGCACCTCGATGTACGGGCTGCGCGTCGTGTACCCGAGCAGCCGACGCACGGCGCGCGAGAAGTTGCCGGCATCCGACACCCGCTGGAAGCCGACGACGTCGGCACCCAGTAGCCCTTCAATGATCTGGGTGCGCCAGGGCAGTTGCGAGTACAACCCGTAGGCGGGGAACGGGATGTGGTTGAAGAACCCGATGACGAGGTCGGGTCGGGCGAGGCGCAGCATTCGGGGCACGAGCTGGAGTTGGTAGTCGTGCACCCACACCGTCGCCCCCACGTCGGCGACCGCGGCGGCCTGGTCGGCGAACCGCTGGTTGACCGCGACGTACGCGTCCCACCACTCACGGTGGTAGGTCGCCGGCACGATGACGTCGTGGTACAGCGGCCAGATCGTGTCGTTGCTGAAACCCTCGTAGAAGTGCTCGACCTCGTCCGTGCTGAGCGCGAGCGGAACGATACGGAGCCCCGAGTGGGTGAACGGCTTGAGGATGATTTCGGGCTGACCGATCCAGCCGACCCATGCCCCCTCGGTCTTGCGCATGACCGGTTCGAGCGCCGTGACCAGACCGCCCGGCGACTGCTGCCAGGAGGCGGAGCCGTCCTCGGCGACGACGCGGTCGACCGGCAGGCGATTGGAAACGACGACGAAGGCGAAGCGCTCGTCGGCCATTTCACGACGGTATCAGCCGCCACTGGGAGCAGTTCCCGAAACTGTCACACGCCGGACACACGGTCGCGTTAGGTTAAAGCGCGATGATTCAGATCGGCATGAGCACATCCTGCAACATCCTCTTGGGGGTGGAGCAGTCGTTTCGGCTCGCACGCATCGCCGGATACGACGGTCTCGAGGTCATGGTGACGACCGATCCGGTGTCGAAGGATGCTGCGGCGCTGAACCAACTCATCGAGCGGTACTCGCTGCCGATCCTCTCCATCCACGCCCCGTCGCTGTTCTGGATGCAGCTCATCGGCGGTCGCGACGCCCAGGTGAAGCTGGAGAAGTCAGCCGAGCTCGCTGCGGCGGTCGGCGCATCGTCGGTCGTCGTGCACCCGCCGTTCCGATGGGAAGCCGGGTACGCGAAGAACTTCGAGCGCATCGTGCGACAGACGGCGCAGAACACCGGCATCGAGATCTGCGTCGAGAACATGTTCCCGTGGAAGGTCGCCCACAAGAATCTCAAGGCCTACGCGCCGAGCCCCGACCCGCTCGACCTCGATGTCGACGCGATGACCCTCGACTTCTCGCACGCCTCGCTCAGCGGCCGCGACTCGCTCGAGTACGCGATGGCGATGGGCGACAAGTTGCGCCACATCCACCTCTGCGACGGCCGCCGAAGCGTCGATGACGGCAACATGCACGACGAACACCTCGTGCCCGGCCGCGGCACCCAACCGGTCGCCGAGACGCTCACCTACCTCGTCGAGAACGGCTTCACCGGGCACGTCGTCGCCGAGATCGGGCTGCACAAGATCCGCAACCCGCAGGTGCGGCTCGACATGCTCGTCGAGACGGTCGCCTTCGCGAAGCAGTACATCGGGCAGGAACACGCGACCCGCGAACCGCTCGCCCACGGCGCGGCACGCATTAACGGCCGCAGCGTGCGTCGCGCCCGTAAGGCCGCATCCCGCGAGTAGCTGCGCGACGGCACAGCACCGCTTCTGCGCGACACACCATTGCGGCGACGTGACACGCCGCCGACTTCGAAGAGTGGTGCTGACCGGGCGAGGAACCTTGTGGTCGGCCCTGTCAACCCGGATGTCTCGTCCTTCGTTTGCGCGGTAGCGTGGAACTCGAATGGGGAGGCCCCGATGCGCAAGTTCATCTTCAACTTCAGCGTGCTGAGCGCGCTGTTCGGCGCGGTGGGCCTGGTCAAGACCACGACCCAGGGACCGCGCGACTGGCGTCTCATCCTGCTATGGGTCGCCTGGGGCATCAACGTCGCGATCGCGGTCGGCACCGTCGCCGAACGGGCAAAGGACAACGAACTGGAGGAGTGGTGATGTTCGGAGATCGCTATGGCATGGGCTGGTTCTGGCATGTCGGGTCGTTCATCGGGGGCTTGATCGTCGTCGCGGCGATCGTCGTCGTCGCGGTGCTGCTCGTGCGCTACCTGATCGTGGCGACCCGCGCCGCCCAGTTGTACCTGGACACGAACTCCACGATCCTGCCGACGGCCGCCGAACCGCCGCCTGCGACGTCCGGTGCGAAGACCGCGTCGAGCCCGCGCACCCCGAAGACCCCGCCCGCCGCCTGAGGTCAGGCGAGGAAGCCGCGCAGCAACACGGCGGAAGCTTCGAGGTGCTCGCGCATCGCTTCGGCCGCGCCCTGCTCGTTGCCGGCGAGGATCGCGAACACGATCGCTTCGTGCTGCCGGTTGGAGTGCTCGATCGTGCGGGCGAGCAGCGGGAACGTGTCGAGCAGTTCGTTGACCCGCGACCGGTTGTCGGCGAGCAGCGTGACGAGCGACGGCACGCCGACGATTTCGGCGAACGCGAGGTGCAGCCGGGAGTCGAGGCGGCGATAGTCGTCGGGCGCGGCGGCCTGCACTTCGCCGAGGCGGGTCCAGAGCAGCGCGCGTTCCTCGGCGCCGAGACTGCGGCTCGCTGCGGCGCGGACCGACCCGACCTCGAGAATTTCGCGGAGGCCGACGACATCCTCGATCTCGGCCGCGGTCGGGGTGACCGCAGGCACGCTGGGGGGCGGCGGCAGCGGATCGGCCACGAAGGTGCCGCCGTAGCGACCGCGCTTCGAGGTGAGGTAGCCAGCCTCCGAGAGCTCGCGGATCGCCTCGCGCACCGTGTCGCGGGATACCGAGAAGCGCGCGGCGAGGTCGCGTTCGCTCGGCAGCGCCTGACCTGGCGCGACCACCCCGAGCCGAATGGTCTGCATGAGCCGGGCGACGGTGTCTTCCAGCGAGTTGCCGCTGCGAACCGGCCGGAAGACCGCCTCGTCGACGAGGGATGCCGGGGGGTCGGGAGTGCTCACAGCGGGGTGACGTAGGCGGCGCTGATGCCGCCGTCGACGAGGAACGTCGAGGCGGTGATGAAGGATGCGTCGTCGCTCGCGAGGAACGCGACCGCGGCGGCGAGTTCCTCGGGTTCGGCAAACCGCCCGACCGGCACGTGCACGAGGCGGCGGGCGGCACGCTCAGGATCCTTCGCGAACAGTTCCTTCAGCAGGGGGGTGTTCACGGGGCCCGGGCAGAGCGCGTTGACGCGGATGCCCTGCCGCGCGAACTGCACGCCGAGTTCGCGGGTCATCGCGAGCACGCCGCCCTTCGACGCGGTGTACGAGATCTGGCTGGTCGCCGACCCCAGGATGGCGACGAAGGATGCCGTGTTGATGATCGACCCGCGCCCCTGCGGCACCATGTGGCGCAGTGCCGCGCGCGAGCAGAGGTACACGCTCGTCAGGTTCACCAGTTGCACCCGGTCCCAGGCGTCGAGTTCGGTGGTCTCGATCGAGTCGTCGTCGGGCGGGGAGATGCCGGCGTTGTTGAAGGCGATGTCGACCGACCCGTACTCTGCGGCAGCGGTGTCGAAGAGGGCATCCACTTCGGTCTTGTCGGCGACGTTCACCTTGACGAACAAACCGCCCAGCTCAGCTGCGGCCTTCTCACCCGATGCGGGGTCGAGGTCGCCGATCACGACCCGAGCGCCCTCGGCGACAAAACGTCGCGCGGTGGCGAGGCCGATACCGCTCGCCCCGCCGGTGATCACGGCGACGCGACCCGCGAGTCTCTGGGTGAGGTCCATGCGTTACTCCTGACTGAAGAAGACGTTCTTGGTTTCGGTGAAGGGAAGGGCCGCGTCGGGGCCGAGTTCCCGGCCGAGGCCGGACTGTTTCATGCCGCCGAACGGGGTGGTGTACCGCACCGACGAGTGCGAGTTCACCGACAGGTTGCCGCTCTCGACGCCGCGGGCGACCCGGATGCCGCGGCCGAGATCGCGGGTC
>CAZCEE010000128.1:0-6801 GCA_964497165.1 uncultured Schumannella sp.
GTCGTAGATGGCGGTGTCGCCGTGCGGGTGCAGACGGCCCATCACGTCGCCGACGACGCGGGCGCTCTTCACGTGCCCACGGTCGGGGCGCAGGCCCATCTCCGACATCTGGAACAGGATGCGGCGCTGCACGGGCTTGAGCCCGTCGCGCGCGTCGGGCAGGGCGCGCGAGTAGATGACCGAGTACGCGTACTCGAGGAACGAGCCTTCCATCTCGGTCGCGACATCGACGTCGAGGATTGTGCCGTCAACGTCCGCGGAGTCATCCGCTGCGGTGGGAGGAGATGGGGGAGTCATAAGATCGGGGCCATGTTACCGGCGGCCAAATCCCACCGGTTCAGCCTCACCGACGTGCTGTCGAATTGCCTCTCCGCCGTGCACGGTGAACGAGGGAACCTGAGCCTGCCGCACGTGCAGCACGCCGTCGTGCTTCTCGTCGACGGCCTCGGCTCGGTGGCGCTCGACGCCCATCGCGGCTATGCGCGTCGGCTCCTTGCTGCGCCGCGGGCGGATGTGATCCAGTCGGTGTTCCCGTCGACGACGGCTTCCGCGCTCGCCTCGCTCACGACGGGCGTGTTGCCTGGAGCGCACGGGCTCATCGGATACCTCGGCTTCGACTCCAGCGGTGACCGTGTGGTCAACCAGCTCACCGGCTGGGGCGGCGACCTCGATCCCGGCAGTTGGCAGCGCGTGCCGACGCTATTCGAGCGTGCAACAACCGACGGGATCCCCGCGTTCGCCGTCGGACCGGGTCGCTATCGCGACTCGGGGTTCACCGCGGCCGTGCTGCGCGGCGCGGAGTACCGGTCGGGGGACTCGATCGCAGCTCGGCTCGCCGAGGTGCGCCGCATCCACGCCGCCCACGACCGCTCGCTCACCTACGTGTACGCGCCAGAGCTGGATGTCGCCGCTCACGCGACCGGGATCGCCTCCGACGCCTGGTCGGCGGCACTGGACGAGGTGGATGCGGCCGTCGGCACCTTCGCGGCCGGACTCGGCCCGCAAGCCGGGCTGCTCGTGACGGGCGACCACGGCGGCCTCGACATCCCCCGGGACGACCAGATCATCGTCTCGCCCGAGTTGCTCGAGGACGTGCGACACGTGTCGGGCGAACCCCGCTGCCTCGCCCTGCACCTGGAGCCGGGGGCGGATGCCGCTGCGGTACTCGCGCGTTGGCAGGCGGCCGAAGGCGGGCGAGCCTGGATCGCGACGCGCGACGACGTCGTCGCGGCCGGATTCTTCGGCGACGTCGACCCCGACGTCATGCCGCGCATCGGCGACATCCTGGTCGCAGCGCGCAAACGGGTGGCCTACTACCTCGACGCGAACGACCGCGGCCGCACCATGATCGGCCAGCACGGCTCACTCACCCCCGAAGAGACCCACATCCCTCTCCTCAGGTTCGGCGCTTTCGGCTGAGTCAGCGATCATCCATCGCCGCCGTCAAGATCGGTCGGGAGTGGAGGCGTGGGCGCCGCTACCGTGAACTCGATGCCACGGATCGAGCAATACCAAGTGTGATCAGCGACAGCGACATCATTCGCCGCGCGCGGGACAGCCCCGCGGCCTTCGGCGAGCTCTACGACCGGCATGCCAGAGCCGTCCATCGGTATGCGGCTCGCCGGGCGGGACCGACCGCAGCGGACGACATCATGTCTGAGACGTTCCTGGTCGCGTTCGAGCGGCGCGGGAGCTTCGAGTTGGAGCGTGAGGACGCGAGGCCCTGGCTGTTGGGCATCGCAACGACCCTGCTTCGCAAGCATGTCCGCCTTGAGGCGCGCGCCTGGAAGGGGGTTGTGGCCGCTGGCGCTGCTGCCCTTGACCACGACGCGATCGAGGTCCTGGGGTCGCGCATTGATGCCGAGGTGGCCATCAAGGCCCTTTCATTCGCGATCAAGCGGATGCCTTCACGCGATCGCGACGCGCTGCTGCTGTACGCGTGGGGGGACCTCGACTACGAGGGAGTCGC
Source organism: uncultured Schumannella sp. (assembly GCA_964497165.1). GTDB lineage: Bacteria > Actinomycetota > Actinomycetes > Actinomycetales > Microbacteriaceae > Pseudolysinimonas_A. The sequence goes on from CAZCEE010000128.1 coordinate 1,970, forward strand.
CCAAGCGTTGGACATTCCGATCGGGACTGTCCGCTCACGACTGAACCGCGCGCGGCGGACGCTGCACGCCACGGCTGACCGGCGCATCGCGCCAACCGAGGAGGTAGAACATGGACGAGCTGACCCTGCTCCGCAGCGTGCGTAGCCCCGAGGCGCCGACCGCGGGCGCGCTCGCCCGAGGGCGTGCGGCGCTTTCCGAGCGAATGCTCGATAACCCGGTGCCGAAACCCTCGCGCCGTGGCATCCGAATCGCCAGTCTCAGCGCGCTCGGTGCGGCGGCCATAGTCACGGCGCTCGTGCTGACCAACGTGATCGGGCTGGCCGGGTGGCGCGGGGGTGCGGAGCCCGCCGCCGCGGACGCCCTGCACAGCGCCGCACGGGCCACGATCGCGACCTCTGACCCCGTGGTGAAAGAGGGGGAGTACTTGCTGGTGGAGACGACAGCAGTCAACCTCGCGACCATCGGAGCGAACGACGGCAGCACAGCGAGCTTGCTGTTCAAGTCCGAAGACGAACTGTACGTGCCCGCCGACTGGAACGACGACTGGATCTGGAGCCGTCACCCGTCGGAGACCTACCAGACTTTCGGAGCGGATTCGAAGGCGGCAGTGGAGTCGGCGCCGAGTCCACACCCGGGCACCGCTGATGAATTGCTGCAGGCTCCGGCGGGCGCGTTCTATGGCGGCGAGCCGACCATGTCCTTCGGCGACCTTGCCAGCCTGCCGCGCAACCCGCTGCAGCTGCTCAACCACATTTACCGCGTGACCCTCGGAGCAGGACCATCCCCCGACGGGGAAGCGCTTGTCTACATCGCCGACCGGCTCCGCACCGGCGTCGTGCCCGCGGACCTGCGAGCGGCCTTCTACGAGGCCGCCGCGCTGATCCCCGGCGTGACGATCGTCGAAGATCGAGCGACACTCGACGGTCGCACCGGTGTCGCGATCGGTCGAGACGAAGGCTCCACCTTCCGCCAAGAGATCATCATCGATCCAACGACCGGGCTGTTCATCGGCGAGCGAACCGTGACATTGGTGGGCTTCGATGAGATTCCGACCGGCACCATTATCAGCTGGAGCGCGGTGACCACCTCCGTCACCACCTCGGCACCTCAAGGCGGCACGGTGAACGGCATCTTCGATGTCATGGGCTGTATCAGCGACGGCAACGGAGGTGCCCAGTGCCCGACGAATTGAACGGTGCCAGCACGAGCGGCAATGAGCTGATCAGCTCGATCGATCTGCCGCCCACCACGTCAGTTCAGGTGCAGAGCCAAGCGCAACCCTAGAGATCGTCGTCAGTCCGAGCGCCGAACACGATCTCGTCCCACGACGGCATCGACGCGCGCCCCTTGCTACCGCGGCGACCCTGTGAGCCGGTGTCGCGGGCGGTGGGTTTGGTACGCATCGAGTCGATCGGGATGTCATCGGATCCGTCGAGGGGCACGTCGATGAGTCGCACGATGCCCGTCGTCGGATGCGTCGCGATCGACTCTTCGGGGTCGGGATCCATCGGGTCGCGCTCGCCCCGGCGCTTACGCAGGGCTTCGAGCAGGTCGGCGGTCTGGTTCTTCTTCACCGGCAGCGGCTCGACGTCGCCGACCCGCCCGTAGGGGACGGGCTCGAGCAGCGGACCGGTCTGCGCGTTGACCAACGGGGAGTCGATGGGCGTGGTGTCCGAGGAGGTGAGATTGAACGCGCCGCTGTCGAATCGGGCGGCGTCGGCCTGCTCGTCGAGCGGCACCGCACGCAAGCGGGGCAGCAGGTTCGCCGGCTGCTCGCCCTGTTGCGACAACGTGATCGCCTCCTGGTTGAGGGGGGCGAGTGTCGACTTCTTGGGGTCGAACGACCACCGCGCGTCGTGGTCGATGGTTTCGGCGACGAAGGTGAGTTTCACAACCCAACCGCCGCCTTCCTCTTTCCAGGAGGCCCAGCGTTCGCCGATCGCGTGCCCGTCGGCAAGGCGTCGACGGATGACCGTTCCGAAGGTGACGCCGCCGCCGAACGGATCGGTCTCGTTGGCAAGCTGGACGGGAACGGCGAGGGCGGATTCGATCACGAACTCACGTTCCGCCAGAACCGGGCCCTCGAAGCGCTGCACGTAGTCGAGAGGAACGCCGGTGATCGCCGCGACATCTTCTGCCGACATTCCGGCCCGAATGTGGGATTGGATCTCACGCGGCGAGAGTTTGCGAACGTTGCCGGGCTCGGGCGACGACTGACGCAGCCGCGATTGCAGCACATCGTCGATGGCGACTCGGTACCGGGCGCCTTCCTCGGAGGCGACGAGCAGCGAACCGCTCTCCACGCCGATGACTTTCAACTCTTCCATCGGGCACCTCCCTCGGGCCTCAGGATGCCACGGCGAGCCTACGATTCCGGGGAATATCGCGGGCGCGCCGGAAGTTGACTCGGACGCGAGGAAAGCCTGATTCGGGGTGGTTTGCGATTCGCCTCTCGATCATGCAGACTGACGCCGCCGAATCGAGCACCACGGCAGCAAGACACGAGATGGATGGGCATGGCAACCGACTACGACGCACCGCGCAAGACCGACGAGGACACTGAGTCGATCCAGGCCCTGCAGGAGCGTGTTCCCGACAAATTGTCGGGTGTTGTCGACGTCGATGACGCCGACAACCCGGGGTTCGAACTGGGTGGCGCCGACCTCTCGGATCTCGACCTGGATGTCGTCGTGCTGCCCCCGCAGGCAGACGAGTTCACCTGCGTCAACTGCTTCCTCGTGAAGCACCAGTCGCAGTTCGACCACGACACGAAGCTCGGCCCGATGTGCGCCGAGTGCTCGGCGTAGGTCTCGCTCCCCACCGCCCTGAAGGGGCGGCGTGGGCCCAGCCCGCGTAGCGGGCTACTCGACCACCGAGGTCGCCAACGCGGCCGCGAGCTCTTCGGGCCGCCTGGTCGACACCAGCCAGTACGGCGTCGGGTCGGCGTCGTCGGCGATCTCGATTCGCACGACGGCCGAGATCCAGCCGCGCAGCACGAGCCAAGCTCGTGCGTCGAGCCGCGTGCCGCGCTCGGCGACGGCATCCGCCCCCCGGTGCGCGGTCACCGCACCCACGAACGACCGCTCGATCTGTGCCCGCCCGACGCGCAGCACCCCGTCGGTGACCTCGATCACCGGGGTGGTCGCGAGCAGCGTGACGACGATCGCCCCATAGAGCACGATCGCGACAGCGACCCCCGCAGCTTGGGAGATGGGAAGGAAGACGAGAAGGCTGGCGGGGATGACGAGCGCCGTCGCCAGGAACACCCACCAGGCAGGCCAGAGCCGTTCGCGATACCGCATGCCCCTATTCGAGCATGGGCTAGCCTCGTCAGGTGACCGAGTCGATTGAGGTGCTGTTCTCAGGCGCCCTCCCGGTCTACGCCCACCCCGGCGACGCGGGTGCCGATCTGGTCTCAACCGAGGATGTCGTGCTCGCACCCGGCGGGCGGGCGACGGTCGGCACCGGCCTGAAGATTGCCCTCCCCAACGGGTACGTGGGCTTCGTCGTTCCGCGGAGCGGGCTCGCCGCGAAGCACGGCATCACGATCGTGAACTCGCCGGGCACCGTGGATGCCGGCTACCGCGGCGAGCTCCGCGTGACGCTTCTCAACACCGACGCCAACGAGCCGTATGCGATCGCCACTGGCGACCGGATCGCCCAACTCATCGTGATGCCCGTGCCGAGCGTGCGGTTCGTCGAAGTCGAGCGACTCCCGGGCAGCGATCGCGGCGAGGGCGGCTTCGGATCTACCGGGTACGGCACGTCGCGTGATCCAGAAGCGGCCCCGACCAGCACCACAGGAGCAACAACGTCGTGAGCGACACCGAACACCCCAAGTCAGCCCCGGCCGATCGCGCGACGGCCGGTCCGTTCGACGAATCCGAGGCCAACCCGGTGCGGCCCTACGTCGACCTCGGCGGCATCAAGCTGCTGCCCCGCGCCGACCTCGCTGTGCGCCTCGAGGTGGAGGAGGGCAACAAGCGCGTCGTCGCCGTCGCCCTCGACTACGCCGGGTCGACGCTTCAATTACAGCCGTTCGCGGCACCGCGGTCGAGTGGACTGTGGAGCGAGATCCGCGAACAGATCGTGCAGCAGATCGAGAAGCAGGGCGGCCGTACCGCCGCGAGCACCGGTTCGCTCGGCCCCGAGCTGCGGGCCGAGATCCCCGCGCCGGGCGGCCAAGGCATGCGCATCGCCCGCTTCGTCGGCGTGGACGGGCCGCGCTGGTTCCTGCGCGGTGTCATCAGTGGTGAGGCCGCCGTCAACCCCGAAGCCGCAGCCAAGGTTGAGGAGCTGTTCCGAAGCGTCGTCGTCGTGCGCGGGACGACCCCGATGCCGCCGCGCGACCTCATCCCGTTGCACGTGCCGTCGTCGGTCGCCGGCGCGGGCCCAACCGGCGCCACCCCGACCGGCCCGGCCGCCGCGGTCTGACGATGGCGGAGCAACAGCCGGCGGATGACGCCGTCCCGACCTTTCGCGAGGCGATGTCGGCCGCTGCGCGGCGTTCCGGGCTGGGCAAGGTGACGCCGGGGGAGACCCCGACGGCGGGCGCCCTGCTTTCCGCGATCGGCGGTGTGCGGGGGCTCGTGGAGTCGATCCTTCCCGGGCTCGGGTTCTTGGTGACCTACACGATCACGCAGAACCTGGTGCCGTCGGTGCTCGCCCCGCTCGGCCTTGCGCTCGTCTTCATCGTCGTGCGGGTCGTCACCCGTCAGCCGGTCACGACTGCTCTCGCCGGCGCCCTCGGGATCGGGATCTCGGCCGCTCTCGCGCTTTTCACCGGCAACGCCAACGACAACTTCGTGCCGGGCTTCTTCATCAACGGCGG
>CAZCEE010000129.1:0-6770 GCA_964497165.1 uncultured Schumannella sp.
TCCGGTGCAAGGTCAGACAGGGAACGTCGACGGGGCCCCCCGAGTTCCCGGGTAGACCGCAAGAGGGCTGCGGCAACGTAGTCCCGAGAGAGATGGCCGTCACTCAGCCGCAAGGTTGAGGACAGAACCCGGCGTATCGGCCGACCCGTTTGCACCCCGGCCACGCTTCCCCACGACGAACGCGCTCCCCAAACACGAACGCGCCGCCCCCGAGAGGGCGACGCATTCGAAAAGGAGCGGGATCAGGCGATCTTGATGCTCGCGGCCTGCGGGCCCTTGGGACCCTGCGCAACCTCGAACGTGACCTTCTGTCCCTCTTCGAGGGACCGGTAACCCGACGCCTCGATCGCGGAGTAGTGGGCGAACAGATCCTGCGATCCGTCGTCCGGGACGATAAAGCCGAAACCCTTTTCGGCGTTGAACCACTTCACGGTTCCACTGGGCATTGCATACTGCTTTCTGGCGCAAGACTCCGTCGATCGGAGCAACTGTGCATTGACGGTAGCGGAGGATCGGAACGTTTGTCTGCCCCCGCACACAGAACTTCATACAACTGAAATATGGCGAAACCCGCCGAGATCACGTCGATCCACAGGCGAGAATGGCGGTGTGACCTCTCCGCCGCTGCCGAATCCGGGCTCAGCTAGAGCAGGCGGGCGGCGAGCCAGGCGGCGCCCAGGATGCCGGCGTTGTTGCGTAGTTCGGCCGGCACGATCGGCGTGCGCAGCTTGAGCAGCGGCAAGAACTGGTCGGACTCTTTCGAGACGCCGCCGCCGACGACGAACAGGGTCGGCGAGAACAGCATCTCGACCGTTTCGTAGTAGCGCTGAAGGTATTTCGCCCAGCGGGCCCAACTGAGGCGGCCGCGTTCCTTGGCGGCGAACGACGCACGTTGCTCGGCGTCGCGCCCGTCGATCTCGAGATGCCCGAGCTCGGTGTTGGGGATGAGCACGCCGTCATACAGAAGCGCGCTGCCGATGCCCGTGCCGAGGGTCGTCACGATGACGAGTCCGCGCCGGTTTCTGGCCGCCCCGAAGTGCAGTTCGGCGACGCCTGCGGCATCCGCGTCGTTCACGAAGACGATGTCGCGGCCCAGGGTCTGCTCGAACAACGCCTCCGCGGGCAGTCCGATCCAACGCTTCGAGACGTTGGCTGCCGACATCGTGCGGCCGCCGATCACCACCGCGGGGAAGCACACGCCGACCGGCACCTTGCCGGTGCTGTCGCCGAACCGCTCGACCATCGCCAACACTTCGGCGACGATGTCTGCCGGTTCGCCGCCGCCGGGCGTCGGAACTTTGATCCGTTCGCTCTTCAGCTCGCCGGTCGTGACGTCGACGAGCGCGCCTTTGATACCGGTGCCGCCGATGTCGATCCCGATCGCGAGGCTCGTCGTCGCCATGCCTGCATCCTGCCTCATGGCAGCGTCAGGATCTCGGAGCCGCGCTCGGTGACCACGATCGTGTGCTCGAACTGTGCCGTGACTCGGCGGTCGCGGGTCACGACCGTCCAGCCGTCATCCCACTCCTCGGCGTCGATCGTGCCGGGACTCTCGGGGGTGCCGATCGTGAGCATCGGCTCGATTGTGAAGACCATCCCCGGTTCCATCACGGTGGCGTGGTCGGGCGCCGAGTCGTAGTGCGGCACGACGAGTCCGGAGTGGAATGCCTCGCCGACGCCGTGCCCGGTGTAGTCGCGAACGACCCCGTACCCGAAGCGTTTCGCGTAACTTTCGATCGCACGCCCGATCACGTTGATCTCGCGGCCGGGAGCCACCGAGCGGATGCCGCGGGTCAGCGCTTCGCGGGTGCGCTCGATGAGGTCAGCGACTTCGGGGGCGATATCGCCGACCCCGAACGCGGCGCACAGGTCGCCGTGCATCCCATCCGTGAAGGCCGTGATATCGATCTTCACGATGTCGCCGTCGAGCAGCACTGTGTCGTCAGGAATGCCGTGGCAGATCGCCTCATTGACCGAGGTGCAGATCGATTTCGGAAACCCGCGATAGCCGAGCGCGGACGGGTAGGCGTCATGCGCGACGAGAAACTCGTGGCCGACGGCATCCAGCTCGTCGGTCGTCACGCCGGGGCGGATGGCGGCCGCGACCGCGTCGACGGCCTGCGCGGCGATGCGTCCAGCTGTGCGGATGCGGGCGACCTGGTCGGCGTCGTAGCGGTCGTCGCCGGTGTACGGGCGAGGGCCGGGACGCCCGACATATTCGGGGCGGGGGATGCGGTCGGGCACCCGACGGGAGGCTCCGACCCGGCCCGGGATCAGGTGTCCGAGGTCGTCGCGAGGCATGATTCGAGACTACCGAGCGTAGGCTCGCGGCATGAGCGAGTGGTGGTACAACCACAGAACCGGCGAAGTCGAGGAGGGGCCGCAGTCCCTCGGATCCGACCGCGACGGGCCGTACGCGAGCCGTGAAGATGCGGCCCGCGCCCCCGAAATCGCGCGGGAGCGATCGCGGGCCTGGGCCGCTGAGGACGACGCCGAAGAGCTCTAACCGGCTGTTGAGCGACGCAGGGCGGCGAGGAGTGCTTCCGCGTCGCGTGGAGAGTGCAGCTTGTTCTCGGTGACGCAATACACGAAGGCGTCCCTGCCCGCCGTCAGTTGAGCGCGGGCCCAGGTCGCCCACCTGTCGATCCCGGCGGCGTCGTAACCGTCGGGGTAGCGGTCCCGGTCGCCGTGCAATCGCGCATAGGCGAAGTCGGCGGTCGGCCAGTCGAGTACCGGCCAGCCGTTCGCGGTGTCGCCGAGCACCACCGCGACGCCCGATGCCTCGGCCTGCGCCCGAAACCGGTCGTCGTCGAAGGAAGGATGTCGCACCTCGAGAGCGAAGCGCAGCGGATGCCGGCGCAGCTCCGCCAGGAATCCGGCCACGGCATCCTCGTCGTACGGCAGGTCGTCGGGAAGCTGCCACAGGATCGGGCCGAGCTTGGGCCCCAGTTCACGCACCCCGGAGGCGAGGAAGCGGTCGACCGACTCGGCAGGATCGCGCAGCCGCTTCACGACGGTCAGGTAACGGTGTGCCTTCACCGAGAACACGAAATCGTCGGGCACTGCATCCCGCCACCCAATCCAGGATGCGGGCTTCGGCGTCGCGTAGAACGACGAATTGATCTCGATCGACGTGACCCGGCTCGCGGCGTGCGCGAGTTCGTCGGACTGCTTCAGCCCCGGCGGATAGAACGTGCCGCGCCACGGCGGGTAGACCCACCCCGCCATCCCGACGACAGCTGGGCTCATGAGCTCACCCGTGCAGCCACTCGATCGGGGGTGTGAGAGATCCGCACGTATGCGGCACACTGAAGGAAGGGGGTACTAGGGATGTCGACTGTCGCCGGTTGGTACGCGGACCCGACGGCGCCGGGGCGCCTGCGGTGGTGGGACGGAGCTACCTGGACGTCGGCAACCGCCTTCCCGGGACCGGCGCCTACCGTGTCGCAACTGCCGCAGTACGGCGCTGCCCAGGACCAAGGATGGAGCCCCGTCAATCTCCTGGTCCCTGCCGAGCGGACCATGGCGACCCGCGCCCTCGTCTGGGGAATCCTGTCGATTCCCCTGTTCATCGCGTTTCCGGTGCCGCTGCTGGCCATCGTCTTCGGGATCCTCGGGGTGGCTCGCGCTCAGCGACTCGAGCGGCAGGGTGGGGAAGCCGTAGGACGCGGGCGCTCCATCGCCGGAATCGTGCTCGGCTCGATCGGCGCGCTGCTGCTCATCGTGGTTGTCCTGTGGGCGACCACGATCCCGCGCTATTCGTCGTAGGAGTGCTCGGGTGCCGGGTACGCGCCCGACGCGACGTCCGCGGCCCAGGTGGTGGCGGCATCCCCGAGCACCTGCGCGATGTTGGCGTACTGCTTGACGAACTTCGGGATGCGGCCCGTCGTCAGACCCGCCCAGTCGGTCCAGACGAGCAACTGGCCGTCGCAGTGCGGACCTGCGCCGACACTGATCGTCGGGATCGACAGCTCCTCGGTCACCCGCTTCGCCGCGGCGTTCGGCACCATCTCGAGCACCACCGCGAAGGCGCCCGCAGCCTCGACCGCTTTGGCATCGGCGAGCAGCGCCTCCACGCCCGACTCGCCGCGCCCCTGAATGACGTGCCCGCCGAGTTGATGCTCGCTCTGCGGGGTGAACCCGATGTGGCCCATGACTGGGATGCCGGCCGACACGATGCGCCGGATCTGCTCGGCGCTGCGCACGCCGCCCTCGAGTTTCACCGCGTGGGCTCCGGTCTCTTTCATGAACCGGAATGCGGTGTGCAAGGCCTCGTCTGACGAGGTCTCGTACGAGCCGAACGGCATGTCGGCGACCACGAAGGCGCGCTTGACGGCGCTCGCAACCCCACGGGTCAGCGGGATGAGGTCATCCAACGTGACGGGGACCGTCGTGTCGTAGCCGAGCACGTTGTTGCCCGCGGAGTCGCCCACGAGCAGAAAGTCGATGCCTGCCTTGTCGAAGACGGCCGCGGTCAGCATGTCGTACGACGTGAGGCCGGTGATCTTGATGCCCTGCTGTTTCGCGTTGTGGAAATGCCGGGTGCGAACGCGTTTGACGACCTCGTCTGCCATGGGGTCCAGGCTAGCCCGCCGGGCGAGAGGTGATCGGCAGGCGGCGGTCGCGACCGAACGCCATCCCCGACACCTTGGGTCCGATCGCGCCCTGGCGGCGTTTCCATTCGGCACGGTCGACCAGGGTGGCGACGAATTCGACGGTGGCACGGTCGAAGCCGAGGGCGATGATGTCTTCGCGGCCGAGGCGCCGGGTGACGTACCCCTCGAGAATCTCGTCGAGGAGCTCGTACGGCGGCAGCGTGTCCTGGTCGGTCTGGTCGGGACGCAGCTCGGCGCTCGGCGGTTTGCTGATCGAGCTCTCGGGGATCGGCTCGGTCTCGCCCCGGGCGGCCGCGTGTTCGTTGCGCCACCGCGCGAGCTCCCAGACCAGGGTCTTCGGCACGTCTTTGATCGGGGCGAAACCACCGGCCGAGTCGCCGTAGATCGTCGAGTATCCGACGGCCAGTTCGGTCTTGTTGCCCGTCGTGAGCACGAGGTGGCCGTCCATGTTGGAGCGCCCGAAGAGGATGATGCCGCGGATGCGCGCCTGCAGGTTCTCGGCTGCGACCCCGGTGAGTCCGAGTTGGGTCTCGACAGGCGACACCAGATCGGCGATCGCTTCCACCGAGTAGTTCAGCCCGAGGCGCTCCGCGAGGTCGTCGGCGTCGCTGCGGGAGTGGTCGGACGACCAGCGGGAAGGCATCGAGATGCCGTAGACCCGGTCGGCGCCGATCGCGTCGGCCGCGAGGGCAGCGCAGACGCTCGAGTCGATGCCCCCGGACAGGCCGAGGATCACCGAGCGGAACCGGTTCTTCTCGACGTAGTCGCGCAGGCCCAGCACGAGGGCGTTCCAGAGCTGTTCGCGGTCGTCGGGAAGCTCCGCGACATCCGGCGCGAGATGGCCCGCCTCGTCGCCGCGGGCATCGATCTCGACCCGCAGCACGTCGACCGGCGGCTGGTGGTCGGGCTGGGCGGAGGCCGGGTCGACGTCGACGACGAGAAGGTGTTCGCGGAACTGCGGAGCGCGACCCAGGATCGCGCCGTGGCCGTCGACGACGACCGAGTCGCCGTCGAACACGAGGTCGTCTTGCCCGCCGACGAGGTTCACGTAGGCGACGATCGTGTCGGTCTCGATCGCACGGCGGGTCACGAGGGGCAGACGCACCTCGTCTTTGTCCCGCTCATACGGCGAGGCGTTGAGCACGAGCAGGAGCCCGGCGTCGGCGTCGAGCACTCGCCCGACGGGGCCGCCGTCACGCCACAGGTCTTCGCAGATGATGATCGCGACATCCACGCCCTTCATTCGAAGCACGAGCAACTCGTCGCCCGGAATGAAGACGCGGTACTCGTCGAACACCGAGTAGTTGGGCAGGTGGTGTTTCGCGTAGCGCGCACGGACGGCGCCGCCCTGGATGACGGACGCGCAGTTCTGCGCGATCGCCGTCGGGGCGTTCGAGGTGCCGAGCAGACGCGGTTCGAAAGGCCCGTCGGGGTGCCCGACCACCACGACGAGGTCGCCAAGACCCTCCGTGGCGAGCCGAGCGGCCAGCGCGTCGACGGCGACGCGAGCGGCACGCAGAAAACTGGGCTGAGCCGCGAGATCTTCGATCGGGTAGCCGCTGATCGCCATTTCGCCGGTCAGCAGCAGGTCGGCGCCGGCATCCCAGGCCTCGCGCGCAGCCGTGAGGATCTTCTCGGTGTTGCCGGCGAAGTCCCCGACGATCGGATTGGACTGGGCGAGCGCCAATCGCAGACGAGGCATGTTGCTAGCCTAATGACGGCCGAGCATCGGCCGATTCTCCCGTGGACAGTGAGGCCTGAGTGGACAAGCAGCGCGACTTCGTTCTTCGCACCATCGAGGAGCGCAGCGTCAAGTTCGTGCGCCTGTGGTTCACGGACGTCGTCGGCACCCTCAAGTCGGTCGCTCTGGCGCCCGCTGAGGTCGAGGGCGCGTTCAACGAAGGCGTCGGATTCGACGGCTCCGCGATCGAAGGTCTGACCCGCACCAATGAGGCCGACGTGCTCGCGCATCCGGATCCGTCGACGTTCCAGATCCTCCCGTGGCGGGGCGAGATCGACCCGACGGCGCGCATGTTCTGCGACATCACGACCCCCGACGGGCAGCCTGCGGTCGCCGACCCGCGCAACGTGCTCAAGCGTGCCCTGGCGAACGCCGCCGATCGTGGGTTCACGTTCTACACGCACCCCGAGATC
>CAZCEE010000130.1:0-6765 GCA_964497165.1 uncultured Schumannella sp.
GTGAACACCCTTGTAGGTCACCGCGGTGTTCTTCGCGAGGATCGTGATCCCCTTCTCGCGCTCCAGATCGTTCGAGTCCATGGCGCGTTCCTCCATGTGCTCGTGCGAGCCGAAGGAACCGGTCTGACGAAGCATGGCATCGACGAGCGTCGTCTTGCCGTGGTCGACGTGCGCGACGATCGCCACGTTCCTCAAGTCAGTGCGACGTGCTTCGGACATACCTCTACCTCGGAAATCTTCTTGGGGGGGAACTGACCAAGTGTACGGGGGGCGGCGGAGGGGCGCCTGACAACCTCGGAGCCGAAGGAGCGGGGACCCCTACCCCGCGCGGACTCCGCTAAGAGCGGGGGCGCTTTCGCGCCGCCGCTGCGGTCCCAGCGCCGCGGGCCGTCCCGGCCCGCGGGTCACGTCAATCGAAACCACGCCCGCGGGTTACTCGGGATCGACGGGCTTCCACTCCCAGGCATTCCAGAAGACGCCACGCGCCAGAGGGCTTCTCGTCACGTTCGCGATACGCGCGCTGATCGCCGTCAACGTGGGGTAGGCGTAAAGAGGGAGGCCATAGGCGTCGGCGTAGAGGTGGGCGTCGATCTCGGCGGCGAGGCGGGCCTGATCGCCGGGGTCGCTCGCGCGGGCGAGTTCGTCGACGAGGGTGTCGACTTCCGGGTTGGCGTAGCGGGTGAAGTTGGCGAGAGCCGAGTCGCTGCGGAAGATCGCGCCCGCAGCCCCTGGGCCGAGGCGCGTGGTGTCCCAGGCGAAGAGGGCGGCGTCGTAGGCGCCGGCGACGCCGAGCAGGCCCTGCCAGTCGGGGCTTGAGCAGTCGGTGACGGTGAACCCGGCGCGGGCGGCGCTCTCCTGGATGAGGGCGAACTCCTCCTGCCGCTGATCGCTCGCCGGATCGAAGAGCAGACACACGGTGGGGGCGGCCAGACCGGCCTCCTCGAGCAGGGCAACGGCTGCGTCGACATCCGTCGTGGCGTAGTCGGCGGAGCCGTTCTCGGCGATCGCGTCGGCGTAACCGTCGGCGCCGGGGCGCAGCAGGAACGAGTCGAGCAGCACGGCATCCGGCTGAACCGGGATGACCAGCGCGTCGAGGATCTGCTGCCGCGGCACGACGTGCAGGAACGCTTCCCGCACGCGTGGTTCGGTGAAGACGCCGGTGCGGCTGTCGGCGAACTGCAGATCGAGATGCTCGACCCGGCTGTCAGTGCCGGCGACGACGCTCACGCCGTCGACGTCGAGCAGTGCCGAGGCGGTGTCTTCGGTCGGCACAACCGTCGCGACGTCGACCTCTCCTTCGGCCAGCAGTCGTACGGTCTCGAGTGGCTCGGGCGAGAACCGCACCCGGATCGCCTCGATCGTCGGCCGACGGTTGCCGCGGTACTCGGGGTTGGCGTCGAGGGTGACCCCTTCGACGTCGATCGCCGTGACGACATACGGTCCCGCGGAGAGCAGCAGGGTCGCGTCCGCCGGGGTGCGGTCGCCTGCCGTCTCGTCGATGTTGTACGCGTCGTTCCAGGTGCGGGCGAGGGAGGCCAGCTCGTCGGCATCACGGTCGACGATCGCGGCCACCAGGTCGTCTTTGGCGCTGTCGGCATCCTCATACTCGCGTTCCGTCGCCAGCACCTGCAGCACGTGGGCCGGGATGCCGGGGGCGAGCACCGTCTGCCAGGTCGGCACGTACTCGTCGAAGTGCACGAACAGGGTGCGGCCGTCCTCGCCGAGCTGGGGCGTCTGTGTCGCGTGCTCGAGCCCGCCGCCGACGCGGCCGTCGAAGAAGACGACATCCTCGGGGAAGTCGTCGGTGTAGCGCCCGGTTTCGGGGTCGACGAAGTCGGAGTCGTCGAAGTCGGGGGTGTTGAGCACCCCGGAGTCGGCAGCCCAGGCGAGCAGCAGGTCGGCCGCGTCGACCGGGGTGCCGTCAGACCACCGGGCGTCGGCCGAGATCTGGTACCGCACGGTGAGCGGGTCTTCGGCGACGACCTCGGCCGTTCCGAAGGAGCTGTCCTCGACAAGTCGGTAGGCGTCGTCGTAGTACGCGAAGGCCCCGCCGGTGAGCCAGGCGACGTCGGCGTTTGTCGAACTGGATCGGCCGAACGAGGTGGCGGGGTTGAGCGAGGTGAACGGTTCGGCGACCGCGACCCCGACCTCGCTGCCCGCGACGATCGTCGACGTCGTGCAACCGCTCAGCAGGAGCGCGGCCGCGACGGCGGCGGCCGTGATCCGGAGCGCCAACGTCGGCGGGTGCAACCTCATCGTCCCGAGCCTACGGGACGTGCCCGTCAGCGGATCCGACGGCTCTCCCGCCGCTTGCGCTGCTCCTCGGGGTCGGGCACCGGCACGGCGGCGAGAAGCCGCTGCGTGTACGGCTCCTTCGGCGAGCGCAGGATCTCGTCGCGGGTGCCCGTCTCGACGATCCTGCCGCGATGCATGACCGCGATCCGATGCGCGAGCAGATCGACGACGGCGAGGTCGTGGCTGACGAACAAGCAGGCGAACTGGAGCTCCTCCTGCAGGTTCTGCAGAAGGTCGAGGAAGCGCGACTGCACAGAGACGTCGAGCGCACTCGTCGGCTCGTCGGCGACGAGGAGGCTCGGCCGCAGCGCGAGCGCGCGGGCGATGCCGACGCGCTGACGCTGACCACCCGAGAGTTCGTGCGGGTACCGGTTGCGGAAGGAACGGGGCAACTCGACCTGGTCGAGCAGCTTCTCCACCCGCTTGCTGAGGTCGGCACCCTTCGCCTCCTGCGCGAGCAGGAGCGGCTCGCCGATGCTGTCACCGATCGGCCAGCGCGGGTTCAGAGACGAACCCGGGTCTTGGAACACAATGCCGACCTGACGGCGGATGGCCCGCAGCTCCTTGCTGGAGACCTTCGAGATGTCCTGCCCGAGGATTCTGAGTGACCCTTCCGCGACCGGCAGTAGCCCGACGGCGGCGCGGCCGACCGTCGTCTTGCCCGACCCGGACTCCCCCACGAGCCCGAGCACTTCACCCGGCCTGATGAGGAGGTCGACGTTCTCGACGGCACGGAACGCCGGGATGCGGCCGCGCTTCGGGTAGTCGATCGAAACGCCTTCGAAGGCGACGACCGGCTCGGCCTTCTGCTTCGCCGCGGTCGCCGCAATTCCGGTCTCGTTGACATTGACCACCGCAGTGCCGAGGTGCGGGATCGCGGCAAGCAACTGTTGCGTGTAGGGGTGCTGCGGGCGCTTGTAGATGTCTTCGATCAGGCCACGCTCGACGATGCGACCGTCTTTCATGACGACGATGTGGTCGGCCAGGTCGGCAACGACGCCGAGGTCGTGCGTGATGAGCAGGATGGCGCTGTTCAAGCGGCCGCGGAGGTTGCGAAGCAGATCGAGGATCTCGGCCTGTACGGTCACGTCGAGCGCCGTCGTCGGCTCGTCGGCGATGAGCAGGAGCGGATCGCACGAGATCGCCATCGCGATCATCGCGCGCTGGCGCTGACCGCCCGAGAGCTGGTGCGGGTACTTCGAGAAGGCCACCTCGGGGTCGGGGATCTCGACCATGCCGAGCAGTTCGATCGCGCGGGAGCGGGCTTCGGTGGGGCCGACCTGCAACTGGCTGCGGATCGCCTCGACGATCTGGGACCCGATCGTGAAGACCGGGTTGAGCGCCGTCATCGGCTCCTGGAAGATGACCGCGACATCCTTGCCGCGCAAGCGACGCAGTGCGGCGCCCTCGAGACCGGCGACCTCACGACCGCTCAACTTGATGCTGCCGCTCACGCGCGAGTTGCCGGGGAGCAGTCCCATCAGCGCCATCGCCGACGAACTCTTACCCGACCCGGACTCCCCGACGACGGCCATGACCTCGCCGGGCCGCACTTCGTAGTCGAGATCGATCGCAGCCGGGTACCACTCCCCGCTCACCCAGAAGTCGACGGAGAGCTTCTCGACCTCCAGGATCGGGGCGGTTGCGCTGGTCGCCGAGGCGTTCATCGGGTCACTCCGTCTTGCTGGCGAATGTCTGGGACGATGGGGGGATGAGCGGGCCCGATCAGAATCCTCCGGGCATTCGGCTTCGTCCCCGGTTTGGACTGGTTCTGACGCTGATCGTGGCGGCTCTCGCCGTCGTGGCGCTCGCGACCTTCATCGCTGTCGGCGATCCGCTCGGGATGCTTCTGCACGGCTGGGGCGTCGTGCTGACCGCGTACGCCGTCTGGCTTCTGTTCTGGGCCCCGGCAGTGACGATCGCCGAGCACGCCGTGATCGTCGACAACCCGTTGCGCCGCGTCACTGTCCCCTGGCCGGCGATCGAGCGCATCGACACGCGCTGGTCGCTGCGGCTCTACACCCGCACCGGTTCGATCACCGCGTGGTCCGCGCCCGCGCCGAGTCGCTACGCCATGATGCGCGTGTCGAAGGCCGAGCTCAAGGGTCTGCCCGAGTCGACGTACGGTCCAGGCAGCAGCGTCGGGCTCGGCGATCTGCCCGAGTCCGAGTCCGGCCTCGCGGCCTACTACGTTCGACGTCGCTGGGAGCAGTTGCGCGATGACGGTGCCTTGACCGGCTCCGAGCGGCCGACGACGCAGTGGCAGTGGGCGCGCATCGCGGTGCTCGCGGCGCTTGCTGCAGCCACCACTGCCGGCTTCTTTCTCCCCTGACGTCCGGCTCACCCTGAGGACGACGGTCATGCGCCGGCCTCCTGTGCCTGTCGCTTGAGCGCCCGCTCCTTGCGCGCCGCGCGGTTCAGCCCGCGCTTCTGCCGCGGATCGAACGCATCGCGCAGGCCGTCGCCGATGAAGTTGATCGTCAGCGCGATGACGACGATGAACAGACCCGGCCACCAGAACAGCCAGGGGCGCGTGTTGAACGCGGTCTGGAAGTCGTGGATGAGTTTGCCGAGCGACACGTCGGGGAATTGCACGCCGAACCCGAGGAACGAGACCGCCGCCTCGGTGAGGATCGTCGCCGACATCACGAGCGTCGCGTTGACGATGATGACGCCGATCGCATTCGGCAGGATGTGACGGAAGATGATCCGGCTGTTGGTTGCGCCGGCGACGCGGGCGGCATCCACGTATTCGCGCTCGCGCAGGCTGAGCACGTCACCGCGCACGAGGCGCGACATGCCGGTCCAGAGCACGAGACCGAGCACGATCGCCAACACGAACGATCCGCTGCGGTTGAAGGTGGAGCCGAGCACCGCCGTGATGACGAGCACCGGGATGATGATGATCGCGTCGGTGAAGCGCATCAGCAGCTGGTCGATCCGACCGCGGAAGAACCCCGCGATCGACCCGACGAGTACCCCGAGGAACGTCGCGACCAGGCCGGCGACGAACACGATCATGAGCGACTGCTGCGTGCCGCGCATCACCTGGGCGAAGATGTCGTGTCCGACCTCGTCTTGCCCGAAGGGGTGGGTCGCCGACGGCACACCGCCGTCGAGGAGGTCGTAGATTGCGACTGAGTTGAACTGCCACCAGCCGGGCGTCTTGAGCCCGGCGGCGTCGATCCCGATCGAGCTGAACGCAAGTACCACGACGGCGAGGAACACGAAGAGCGAGATCATCGCGGCCATATGCCGCACGAATCGGCGCAGCACGAGCCGGGTCTGGCTGATGCCTTCGACTTCCTTGAGCTCGATCGCATTCTCGACCTGCTCCACAGCGTCCTCGGACGTCTCAGGGAAGTGGGTCGTCTCCTCGATGTTCTGCCGCTCCGGATCGCTGGGAGGGATCATGCTGTTCACGAGTTCACCCGGATTCGCGGATCGAGGGCCGAGTAGGCGAGATCGGCCAGAAGGTTGAAAGTGACCGCCACGATGCCGGTGACCAGGAAGAAGCCCATCATCTGATTGACGTCGACCGTGGTCAGCGCATCGATGAAGAGCTTGCCCATCCCCGACCAGCCGAAGACGCTCTCGGTGATCACCGCCCCGCCGATCAAGCCCCCCACATCGAACGCCACGATCGTCGTCAACGGGATCAGGGCGTTGCGGAACGCGTGTCGAATGACGACAGTGCGCTCGGTGAGGCCCTTTGCTCGCGCGGTGCGGATGTAGTCCTGGTTCATCACCTCGAGCAGACTCGCCCGCGAGTACCGGCTGTAGCCAGCGAGCGAGATGAGCATCAGCCCGGCCGTGGGAAGCAGCAGGTGGGTGAACGAGTCAATGCCCTCGATCCAGAAACTGCCCGTCAGCCCAGGAGTCGACGAGCCGACGGTGCCGATCGGGCGGCCGCCGATCGTGCCGCTGCCGACGTAGATGTCCCACGACTGCATGAAGCGGTCGAGCAAGATCAGGAGGCCGACGAAGAGGGCCGTGATCCCGCCCGCGCGCATTGACTGGTCGCGGTCCGGTCCGGCGAACAGCCAGCCGATGAGCACGCCGACGACGATCGCGAGCACGCCCAGCCCGATGACCGACCACAGCGTGAGCGACAGCGAGATGAGCTGGAACGGGTAGTACAGCGCGACGCCGACGAGAGCGACAACGAGGCTGGTGTACAACGCCTTGCGATTACGCAGGCCGGCCACGAGGGTCGTGACGAGTATCGCGACACCGCCTCCGAGCACGGCGATGACGCCGATTCCGAGGCTCGGGTCGTTGAACCAGTCGGTCAGGGCGATGAAGGTGAACACCACCCCCGTGGAGAGCGTGGCTGAAGCGAACACGATGAGTCGCCGACGGAGTGGACCGCCGATGATCACCGTCCAGATCAGGCCGGCGGCGAGGGCGATACCGCCGATCACGAGCGGCGGGATGATCGGATCCTCGAGATAGTTGTTGAACGCGATC
>CAZCEE010000131.1:0-6637 GCA_964497165.1 uncultured Schumannella sp.
AGGAAGCCGGCGGCATCCGCCGCTGCGGCGGCGATCCGCCCGCGCGCGACCCGGGGATCGTCGTCGATCGCCAGGTGGACGAAGACGCTCACCTCGTGCGTCGGGGTCCCGCCACCGCGAACTGCTGCCGCGTGTGCCTCGACCACGTGTGCACGCCCACTGCCTTCGGCGAGAAGCGTGCCGTCGGCAATCCGCCCCGCCAGCTCGAGCGACTTCGGACCCTTCACCCCGGCGATCAGTGGGGGTACGCGGGCCGGCGGGTGCACCAGCCGAACCCCATGGATACGCACCGCTCGGCCGTCGAGGTCGAGTTGGTCGCCGGCGAGCAGGGTGCGCACGGCGGTAAAGGTCTCCTCGAGGAGGGCGAGCGGCGACGGGGTGCCCACGCCGATCCGCTGCATCCATTCGGGCACGCCGTGTCCGATGCCGGCGATCAGTCGACCCGGGTACAGCCGCTCGAGAGTAGCGAGCTCCATCGCGAGAACCGCGGGGTTGCGCAGCGGCGCGGGAATGATCCCGATGCCCACGTGCACCCGCGTCGTCGCGGCGAGGGCCGTCGCGACCGTGGCGATCGCGCCGGTCCAACCCACGTCTTCCACGAGCCAGAGCTCGTCGGCGCCGAGCCGTTCGGCACTCGCCGCGAGTTCGGGCAGCCGTTCCGGCGGCAGGTCGCGGTCGACCATGAGCCCGAGACGCCGCGCGGCGCTGGTCGTCATCGGGTCAGCGCCGCATCGATCGCGTCGCGAACCGTGCGGTGCCGCCACTCGAAGCCGTCGGCGGCGAGGCGCACCGGCTGCAGTTGCACGTCGGCGAGGAGCAGATGTTCGCCTGCGTCACCGAGGGCGAGGCGGATCGCCCACGCAGGAACGCACAGGAGGCGGGGTCGGCGTAGCGCCTCCGCATAAGCCGACGTGATCTCGTCGGAGGTCGCCGGCGTCGGACCGGCGAGCACGACGGGCCCGGAGATCGATGACGACAGCAGGTGCACGATCGCCCGCACCTCATCCTCGAGCGAGATCCACGGCCAGAACTGCCGCCCCGACCCGAACCGGGAGCCGAGGCCGAACGTGGTGAGCAGCCGCACCGGCGCCAGCCCACCCGACTTCGCCACCACGACGCTTGTGCGCAACGTCACGACGCGGGTCTGCGGCGGGGCGAGCGCAGCGGCCTGCTCCCACGCCAACACGAGGTCGGGCACGAAACCGTCACCGCGTGGGGAGTCGTCGTCGAGCCGCACGCGCGGTCGGTCGCCGTAGAAGCCGATCGCCGAACCGCTCAGGAACGTCGCGGGCGGGGTCGGCATCCCGGCCATCGTCTCGGCGAGCAGGCGGGTGGCGGCGATCCGCGACGACACCAGCTCGCGGCGATACGAGTTCGTCCACGGGATGCGCGCAATCGACGCCCCCGAAAGGTTGATGACCGCGTCGGCACCCGCCAACGCCGCAGGGTCAAGCTCGCCGACATCCGGATTCCAGCGGATCTCGTTCGCACCCTTCGGAGCGCGGCGCACCAGGGTGCTGACCTGATGACCGCCCGCACGAAGCGCGCCTACGAAAGGTTGCCCGATCAGGCCGGACGCGCCGGCGACAACGATTCGGCTCATGCGAGGGCCCGGCCCTAGGCCAGGCTCGCCTCGAGGGTGATGGTGGTGCCGGTCAGGGCCTTCGACACCGGGCAGTTCAACTTCGCATCTTCGGCGATCGACTGGAACCCGGCCTCGTCGAGACCCGGCACCTTCGCGCTCACCAGCAGGTGCACGCCGGTGATTCCCTCGCCGGGCTGAAAGGTTACCGCCGCAGTGACCTGCAGGCTCTCCGGCGGGTGACCCGCCTTGGCGAGAGCCCCCGAGAACGCCATCGAGTAGCACGCCGAATGGGCAGCCCCGAGCAGCTCTTCGGGGTTCGTGCGACCGACTTCGCCCTCCGAGCGGGCCTGCCAGGTGACCGGGAATTCGCCCGCGTCCGAGGAGTCGAGACTGGTCGTGCCCGAGCCGCTCGTCAGGTCGCCGAACCACAGGGTCGTCGCTTCAGAAGTCAGTGCCATGACCCGAGCCTACGTTTTCTAGGCTGTCGCGGCACCCTTGCGACCGAGGATGCCGGCGCGCGCCAGCAGGAGGTAGATCTGGCAGCCGAGGCAGTACGCGAACACCGAGTTGAGGAAGGCGGCAACGAATGCGGCGGCGCCGGCGACGATGAGGGCGATCGGCCCGAACGGCACGTACAACACGATCCCGACCACAGTGACGAACAGCCCGACCCCCTGCGCGAAGGTCGGCGGGGTCGGATCTTCGAGTTCGACGGGAGGCTTCAGACGGGGCTTGATGACCGCCTTGAAGAACTGAGCGTAGGGATGTCGTGGCACCCCGGCGACGGCGCCCCAGAGGAAGACCGCTGCGTTGTAGATCGAGAGGATGAGCGCGGCCGTGCCGAAGCCCAGGAGCGCGAGGGCGATCACCACGAGGAACAGCACGGCGACAACTCCCGCCGTGAAGCGCGGGCCCCGCGGGTCGATGCCGCGCGGGGTCGACGGGGCGGTCATGCGGCGAGCACCCGCTCGAGGGCGAGTACCCGCTGGAGTTCGGCGACCACGACATCCCGTCGTACCGCGCCGCCGATGCGCGCACGCACCGCGCCGTCGGCGTCGAGGATGAGGGTGGTCGGGGTTTGCAACACCCGGTACCGCGACGCCAACTCGGGTCGGTGCGTCACATCGAGGTCGACGTGCGTCACCTGCTCGGTACGCGCGGCCAGATCGTCGAGTACCCGCGCCGTCGACTTGCAGGGGGCGCAGACCTCGGTCGAGAACTGCAGGAGCGTCGCGCGTCCGCCGAGCGCGACGCCGGCGATGCTGACGATTCGTGCATCCGATATCGTCCGGGCGCGGCCCTGGGTCGCCCGGTGCAGGAAGCCGAGCAGCGTCGCGGCGAGCACGAGGCCCACCAGCACGAGGGCGACGGTTCCGGCATCCATAACTCTGAAGGTAGTGAGCGCACCGCCTCACGTCACCTGGGCCTGTCACACTCCGTCACACGCCCGAGGCGGATATCGTGAGGGCCGTGTCCGACGCCTACGACGTTCAGTTCCGATCCGACATGACCGTGGAGCTGGTGCGCTCGAGCGCCCACGACTCCGATGTCGTGTTCGCCGCCCGCGTGTCGACGATGGGGGAGCAGACCCTTGATGAGGCCGCGTCGGGTGCTTCTGCGGGCGACAAGGACAAGGGCCTCATCAACTTCCTCATGCGCGACCGCCACGGCTCGCCGTTCGAACACAACTCGATGACGTTTTACGTGCAGGCACCGCTGTTCGTCTTCCGCGAGTTCATGCGGCACCGCATCGCCTCCTACAACGAAGAGTCGGGCCGCTACCGCGAGATGAACCCCGTCTTTTACGTGCCCGCCCCCGAGCGCAACCTCGTGCAGGTCGGCAAGCCCGGCGCGTACGACTTCATCCCGGGCACCCCCGAGCAGACGGCTCTTGCCGTCGCCTCCGGTCGCGCCGTGGCGACGTTCGCCTACGCCGAATACCAGAAGCAACTGGATGCCGGCGTCGCCCGCGAGGTCGCTCGCACCGTGCTGCCGCTGTCGCTCTACTCGTCGATGTACGTGACGATGAACGCCCGGTCGCTGATGAACTTCCTGTCGCTGCGCACCAAGCGCCCCGAGTCGCACTTCCCGTCATTCCCGCAGCGCGAGATCGAGATGGTCGCGGAGCTCATGGAGGAGGCGTGGAAACCCCTCATGCCCCTCACCCACGCCGCCTTCGAATCCGGCGGCCGCGTCGCCCCGTAGTCCAGCCGGGTCGGGGTGAGCCACACCATTCCTAGGAAGAATCGGCAGGAGAGCCCCGATTCTGGGGAGCACCGGCTGGTCCTTCCTAGGAATGGTGTGGTGTGCTCCGTCCACACTTCGGCGTCCGCGCGCCGAGACGACGCCTCGCGCGCACGACGGTCGGAGGATGCTCGACATCCCCGCAGAGATCTTGCGGCTTGGCGGCGCCGCCAAGGCGATCGAACTCCTGAGTGCGGGCGCGACCCGAAGCTCGATTCGCCGGGCGTTGCGTGCCGGGCTCACGTCTCGTCCGCGAAAGGGCTGGTACGTCCTGCCGACGACTCCGCCTGCGGTGCGTGGTGCGATCCGCGTCGGCGGACGGGCCACCTGCGTCACTGCGCTACGGGGGCTCAACGTGTGGGTCACCGACATCCATCAGCTCGTCCACGTCGCCGTGCACCGGTCGACCAGCCAGCTGCGAAGCGTTGCCGATGCCGGGGTACGGCAGACGCGGTTTCCGGATGCGGTGGTGCACTGGCGCGATACCGCGAAGCCGAGGGAGATCGTCGGGTCGCGTCTGCTCGAGCCCGCTCTCACCGCGCTGGTCGACGCGCGCGATTGCCTGTCGCCTGAAGATCTGTTCGCGTCGGCGGAGTCGGTGCGTCGGCTCGGTCTTGCGTCGTCGGAGGAGTGGAGCCGAATGTTGAAACGGATGCCGAGAGCCGTCCGACGCGTGCTTGCGACAGCCGGCAACAAGTCGGATAGCGGCCTCGAATCGCTCGCGGTGTTCCGGCTGCGGCGACGTGGGCTGCGGGTCCGGCAACAAATGCAGATCGGGATCGATCGAGTCGATCTGCTAATCGGCACCCGCCTGGTAGTCGAACTCGACGGTGCGGGATTCCACAATCGTTACGCCGACTACCGTCGGGATGCGCGGCTCACTGCGGCCGGCTACATCGTTCTCCGGTTCGACTACGACCAGGTGCTCTTCGAGTGGGCGACCGTGATGCGTGCGATCGACGCTGTCGTGTCTCGCGGAGCCCACGTCGGGTGAGGTTCGCGTCGCCGATGCACCATTCCTAGGAATTTCCGAACCGGAGCAGCCTCGCCTTCCGGAAGCCAGGCGCGGGTTGGACAGAAGTTCCTAGGAATGGTGACCCCCACCCCTACTGCGGCGGACCCTGCTGCATCGGGGTGGCCCGGAAGCACGACACCGAGTACGGGAAGTCCTGCGTCATGACGTAGTGGTAGGTCGTCACGACCTCTCCGTCGAGCAGCACGTCGGAAACGAGGCCGTGGCACTCATCGAGGTCGGCCGTCGTGAGCACCTTCCCTTCCGACACGGTCGGCCCGGTGATCGGGAATCCGTCGAGCGCCCAGCCGATCACGGTGTCCACCCCCACCTGCGAGATGCACCTCGACAGCGAGTGGCAGTGGTACAGCCCGTGGTTTTGCGGATGCCCGTCGCAGGAGTCTTGGACCTCCCACGCTCCGGCATCCCGGCCTCCCGCGTCGAAGCCGTTGAACAGCGCGACGCCGGTGAGCATGATGCCGGCCTCGCCACCCATGCACTGCGGTTCGCCGTACTCCGGGGATGCGGTGAGTCGGTACTCGAGATCCTGCTCGCTGATCGTGTTCGGATTCGCGTCGTACACGCGAGCCGGGTCGTCGTGCGCGACCGGGAACTCGCCGGTCGGATGCTCGGGCAGATCGTTCGTCGCGACGACGCGTTCAGCACCTTCGAGGGTCACCGAGAGTCGGGGTGCCCAGCTGACGGTGCCCTGGATGGCGGCCTTCACGTTGATGTCATACGACGTGTTGCCGTTGACGAACCACGGCCCACGGTTCTGGGCGCCGGCCTGCGCGTCGGCGACGAAGGTGTCGCGACACAGGTACACCGTTCCCACGGCGGGGTCGGTGAGGGTCCACTGCTCGTCGCCGACCGGGAGGATGCCGTCGGCGTACCGGTCGCCGTATGAGGCGGCGGGGTCGAGCACGACCGCATCCGCCGGGTAGTCGGAGTCGACCGGCGGGGTGGTCGCGGTGGGGGAGCTGGTCGCGTCGTACAGGCGGCGACGAGCAGCAGGATGCCGGCGCTGAGGGCGGCGGCGACGGGACGACGGAGCGACATGCCCCCGACGATAGGGATGCCGAGGGCACCGCGGGAGGAGCCGCGGGTCACGATTCGCCCAGAAGTTGAGCCGGGCCAACACCGATAGCCTGTAACGCGTGTCGTCGCAAGAGAATCCGTTCGGGCAGGTGCTTGTCGCGTTGGTGACCCCGTTCACCCACGAGGGAGAGGTGCACTGGGCCGACGTCGAGAAGCACATCGACGAGCTGGTCGGCCACGGGGTCGACGGCATCGTCGTCACCGGCACGACGGGGGAGACGAGCACGCTCACCGACCCCGAGAAGATCAAGCTCGTCGAGGTCGCGAAGGATGTCGCGGCGGGTCGGGCGACGGTCATCACCGGCGGTGGGTCCAACGAAACCGCGCATGCGATCGAGCTCTACAAGAAGAGCGAGAAGGCCGGCGCCGACGGCATCATGATCGTCACGCCGTACTACAACAAGCCGACCCAGGCCGGCATCCTCACGCACTTCCGGATCGTCGCCGACGCGACCGATCTGCCGGTGATCCTGTACGACATCCCGGGCCGCACGGGCGTGGAGATCAAGTACGAGACGATCCTGCGTGCCTCGAAGCACCCCAACATCCTCGCCGTGAAGGATGCCAAGGGCGACCTCAGCGAGGTGAGCCGGGTGCTCAACCAGACCGACCTGATGTACTTCGCCGGCGACGACGCCAACGTGCTGCCGACGCTCGCGATCGGCGGCACCGGACTCATCGGCGTGACCGCGAACATC
>CAZCEE010000132.1:0-6635 GCA_964497165.1 uncultured Schumannella sp.
GGGTCGGGTGTCACGGGCTCGGCGGGCGCGGGCGCGACGACGGTGGCGCCGTCGGCCGTCGAACCCTGGCCGGGGGCACCCGGTGCGGCGGACTCGGGCACGACATCGTCGGCGGTCGGGGTCTCGGCCTCGTCGGGGTCGTCGACCGGTTGCGCGGTGGTCGTGATGGCGCCTTCCGGCAGCACCGCTCCGGCACGATCGAGCGGCGAGAGCTGGCTCACCAAGGTGGCGACCGTCGCCACAGCGACAAACGTCGACAGCGCGACGATCACGGCAGATGCGCGGGGGAAACGCATGCCGTCATCTTCCTCGCTCAGTGGGCTGAGGTCGACCCCCCCGTCAGAGGGGAGACCGGTCAGCGACACTGCGTGGCGAGCTGGATGAGGCCGTCGGAGGGGCGGCCGTAGATCGACTCGCCGCTGTCGTCGGCGGTGTAGCCCAATCCGATCGCCCACGCGGTCGCCCAGGGCTCCTCGCCGCCGGCGGCGAACTCCGAGTCGAAGAACATGTTGTTGCAGTCGGTTCGGGCAAGGATGGCGTGGCCGACCTCGTGCACGACAAGCGCCTGCACTCCCGAGCCCGGCCACATCGTGGCGACGCTGTCGGAGAGGGTGATGGTCGCATAGCCGCCGTCGGCGGAGAACCAGTAACTCGTGCCGCCGTAGCTGCCTCCCGTGCCGTAGCCGTTGACCGTCACGGCCCAGTCGAAGTCGAGCAGCACGCCGCCCGCGAGCGACCGGGCGAACGTCTGCACCGCGAGTCGGCGGTCGAGCAAAGGGCCGGCCTTCTCGGCGATCTCCTCGGCGTGTGAGGCTTCCAGGTCGTGCGCGGCGTCGAGGTAGTCGATGAGGTACTCGGCGGTCTCATCGTCTGCCGCAAGGCCGAGGTCGTCGAGGGCGTACCGGAACGTGATGCGCGGCTGGTTTTCGGCGTCAAAATTTGCGGCATCGACGGCCGGCCCCGCCGCCTGAGTAACCGACACCAGGGCTTCCAACGCCGCGAACACCCGTTCGTCGTCGCCGCGCACCTCCGCGGTGGCGGCGCGGAGGTCGTCGCTGAGCGCGCGGATCTGCTCCGTGTCGAGCGGCTCAGGGTCGGTATCGAGCATGGCCTCGGCGTCGGCGATTGGCTCGGCCGCAGCATCCCGCTCGGCGGTCACTGCGGCGACGGCGGCGACGTCGAGGAGCGGGTCGGCCGCGACGGACAGCACCTCATCGGCCTCCGCGACCGCGCCCCCAGAAGTTTCGACGGCCTCCGCGAGCGCCGCTTCGGCGACGCGATGCTCAGCGGTGGCGTTCTGCCGGTCGACGACCGAGAGGGCCAGGAGCACGCCGACGACGACGAGCGCGACGAACACCAGCGCACCGGCGATCAGGCCGATGAGAAGCGGACGCCGCATCCCTCGACCCTAACCGCCGAGCGCGCTCAGTGGCGAGGCGTGCTCAGCCCTGCCAGTTGACGTCCTCGTAGACGACGTGGTGGCTGACGTGCGCGCCGTTCGACCCGACGAGCGTGATCGTCATGTCCATGAACTGGCGGTGGTTGCACGGGAACAGGTGCTCGTCGGTCAGGTCGTTGTTCGTGCCCGCGCTCGCGGTCGGGAACTGCATGTAGTTGTCGTCTTTCGCGTCTTCGTCGCTCGGCGTGTACCAAGCTTCGACGGCGTTCGCGGCGGTCCATGAGAACGTGATCTCGGGCTTGTCCTGCTCGCCGGTCGGATCGCATTCGACGGTCAGGTCGGCCGAGAAGTTGGTGAACCTCGTCGAGTTGTCGACCGGAGCCTGGGTCTCTTCGGGTTCCTCGGACACCGTCGGAGTCGGCGTCGGCGACTCACTCGCGCTCAGAGTCGGGGTCGGCGTCTCGCCAGCGCCCGGCGCGGCGCCGCCGCGGCCGACCAGCAGGAACACGACCGCGACGACCGTGAGCAACAGCAGACCCGCAACGATTCCGAGGATCAGGATGATGCGGTTCGGCCCGCCCGCAGTGGGCAGCGGCGTGCCGGGGCCAGGGGTGGGCAGGGGCATGGTGCTCATAGCGACCTCCTGAGGTCAGTGCTCCTTGACGACGATTGTCTTTCGTGCGATGACCTCGCCGTTGTGGTAAACCGCGATGGCGTAGCGCTGCTGGTTGCTCGACTGGCCGCATTGGTAGTCAATCGTGATGCCGCCGACGGGCGGAAGGTTTGTTTGATACGGCTCCGCGTCCGCAGCGTCGGTCGCGACGCCAAAGGTCACGCTCTGACCCGTCGTGTTCCAGTTGAAGGTCATCGGGACGGAGGAGACGCCTTCACAGTCGACGTCGGTGTCCGTCACGTTGTAACTCACGATCGGCGACGGCGTCGGCGGCGGCGGAGGAGGAGCGGCCGTCGGAGTCGGGGTGGGGGTCGCGGACTCGGTCGGAGTGGGGGAGTCGCTCGGCGTCGGGCTCGCGCTCTCGGTGTCCGAGGCAGACGGCGTCGCTTGCGGACCGCCGCTTCCCCCGCCGCCGAACAGGATGATCAGCAGCACGATGATCGCGATCAACAGCGCGGCACCGACCCCGACGAGGGTGAAAAGCAGCGCCTTCGACTTCTGGCGCTCCTCGACCAACTCGCCCGCGGCATCCGTCGTTTCGGGGAGCCGCTGAGTCGGAGTGTCGTCGGTCATTTCGATCCTCGCCTTGAGCCGGACGCTGCCCCCGGACGGGTCACAGCATAGGGCTCAGCCGTCCGGGGGTTCAATGACCGCCTACAGCGCTTCGATCGGCTCCACCCGGCGGGCCGCGAAGAATGCGCTCACGGCGGTGATCAGCGACATCGCGGCGAGCACGACTCCGGGATGCCACCACGCGTAGTCGACGGCCTCGCCGAAGGTCAGCGTGAGTGGCAACACGAAGCCGGAGATGATCGCCGCGATCGCGTACGCGAACGAGATGGCGGAGTATCGGATGCGCGCGCCGAACAGTTCCGACAGCAGCCCGCCGAGCGCGGCCCAGGCCATCGTGGGCAGGATTCCGCCGACGATCATCATGCCGACGAGCACCTCGAACGACGCGCTCTGCAACAGGAAGTAGATCGGGAAGGCGACGAGCAGCGTGCCGATCGCGCCGATGAGCACGACCCGCGCCGAGCCGATGCGGTTCGCCCACGCACCGAACAGCGGGATGGTGATGAGCTGCAGTAGGGCACCGATCGTCGTCGCGGTCAGCAACTGGATGTAGTCGTACCCGAGCTGCGCCGCCCCGTAGTTGAGGGTGTACGTGTTCATCAGCGAGTACGACCCGATGCCGAGAAGCGCCGCGCCGACGCCCAGGATGAGGGCGACCGGCTTGGTGCGGAACACGACGGCGAGCGGCACCCGCTCCCGCTGCTGCTTCTCGACGAGTTCGGTGAACACCGGCGTCTCGTCGATCCGGAACCGCAGCCAGAGCGACACGGCCAGCAACGGGAACGCGATGAGGAACGGGATGCGCCAGCCCCACGACAGCAGGTCGTCGGTGCTGAGCAGCAGCGGCAGCGACAGGTAGAGCGCTGCGGTGAGGATCGAGCCGATCGGCGAGCCGAGCTGCGGGAAGGCCGCGTAGAAGCCGTGCTTCTTGGCGTCGGCCGACTCGGTCGCGAGCAGGATCGCGCCGCCCCACTCGCCGCCGAGCGAGAAGCCCTGGATGAGGCGCAGCGTGATGAGCAGCGCGGCGCCGAGGAATCCGGCGGTCGCATAGTCAGGGAGCAGGCCGATGAGCCCCGTCGCGACGCCCATGATCGTGATGGTCAGGATGAGCGTCATCCGTCGCCCGATGCGGTCGCCGAGGTGGCCGAAAACGATCGCCCCGAGCGGCCGGGCGACGAAGCCGACGGCGTTCGTCAGGAACGCGGCGAGCGTTCCGCCGAAGACACCGAGCGGCTCGAAGAACAGCGGCCCGAGGAAGAACGCGCTGAGGTAGGAGAACACGTAGAAGTCGTAGGACTCGAGTGAGGTTCCGACGAGGGACGCCCAGAGAACCTTGATGGGGTTGCGCACGGTGGGAGGCGTGGTTGTGGTCACGACCCTCGACCCTAACGACGTGCCGGGCGCGGCGCTGTCTAACGGTCGATTCCGCCGACGAGATCGGCGAGCTGCTTCGTGGGCGGGAGCCCGACGGCAGCGTGCAGGATCGTGCGATAGCGGTCGAAGACATCCATCGCGGCCGCCTGGTTGCCCATGGCGAGCTGCACGCGGATGAGGGTGGCCTGAGGACTCTCCCGGAGTGGATCGATGCGCATCGCGGCACGAGCTGCGGTCGCCGCCTCGCCGAGTAGACCGGTCTCGAGCAGTTGGCGAGCGAGCGCCTCGAGGGCGTTCATGCGCAGGTAGCGCCAATCCTCAGCCTCGGGCAGCACCCAGTCGTCGTACCAGTCGGGCAGCAGTTCGCCGGACAGCGTGGGGATCGACAACGAACTCACGTCGGTGTCGTGCAACTTCCCTCCATAGATCAGGCGGTGCGCGAGTGCCTGCGACTCGTGCAGGTCGATCACGATGCCTTCCGCCAAGCGGAGTCCGGTCGACGACGAGCGGATGGCGGCACGCGCGGGTGCCTCGAGCCGTGCGATCGCCGACCGCAGACTGTCGCCCGCATGACCCTCCGACACGTCGGGCCACATCGTGCCGGCGAGGGCGATGCGAGCGATGGCTCGGTCGCGCAGCGCCAGGAACACCAGCAACCGCTGGGATCCGGGGGAGAGGTCGGCCGAGACTCCGTCGACCCGGAGGTCGAACGTCTCGAGCACCGACAACGTGATCGCGCCCGGCGCGATGGGCGGCACCAGCTGCTGGCCCGACTCCTCGTGTGCGGCGACGACGTCGATGATGTCGAGCAGTTCGTCGGTCGACAGCGGGTCCCAGGCCCGGCTCCAGTCGTCGAGCGCCCGGATCGCTACCTCAAGACCTCGACCTTTCTCAGTCGGGACGTAGTGCTCGACACCGTCGGTCGCCGTTTCAACCGAGAGGATGCCGGCTTCGACCAGCGTGGCGAGGCGCGAATCCAGCAGATCGGGGGCAATGCCGAGGAACGACAGGAACTCGTCGCGGAGCGTCGCCCCGCGCAGGAGTGCCTCGCCCATAAGCGGGAGGCTCCACCGTTCGAACTGCATGATGCTGTGCACCCCCTGACCGGGTGGGGTGCCCAGCATACGCGCAAGACACGGACGTCCCCCCCGGACGACCGTGTCTTCCCGCACCCACCTGGCGCAACCCCCGTGATTCTCAGCGCCCGATGGTGTATGTAGCCCCGCTAGTCGATGAGTGCGCTCCGTGGGCGAGCGATCCGAGTCCAGCCCACCAGCAGTGCCCCGACGCAGGCGAGCCGCTCGGGCCGGAACGGCCCCGCGACAACCTGGTCGCCCAGCACCTCAGAAGTCGGAGATCGCCAGGGTGCGACGCATCCCCCGATGCGCCGCACCCGTCCCGGTCAGGCCGGGTCCCATGGTGCTGTGCTTCTATGATTCCCCCTACTAGGGTGAGCATCCGTCGACGGCATGACGGCGGTGTGACGGAGGTGTGACCGCCCTGGGACGGACCTGTCTGCTTCAGGGGCGGCGGGTCGAAAGATCCCATACGCTAGGGCCTAACGACTGCGATCCGGCATCACCGGGGAGTTCACGGAAGAAACTCAGGAAACTGGGGAGTAGAACCGAGCGGGTGGGCCCGTCACAGCCTGCTTGAGAGGCGCATCCGTGGGGTGCGCAAGCGAGGTGGTACCGCGGTTTCTGCTTGAGAAGGCAGACGTCGTCCTCGTGTCATAACCGACACTTGAGGAAGAGCCCATGCCGTATCCATCGATCCCGTCGTCTCCCGACTTCCCGGAGATCGAGCGCGGCATCCTCGCGTTCTGGAAGGGCGACGACACCTTTCGCGCCTCCGTCGCCCAGCGCGAAGGCTGCGAGGAGTGGGTCTTCTACGACGGCCCGCCGTTCGCCAACGGCCTGCCCCACTACGGGCACCTGCTGACCGGGTACGCGAAAGACCTGTTCCCGCGCTACCAGACGATGCGCGGTAAGCAGGTGCATCGCCGCTTCGGGTGGGACACCCACGGCCTGCCCGCCGAACTCGAGGCCGAGCGTCAGCTTGGCATCACCGACAAGAGCCAGATCGAAGAGATGGGCATCGCGGCGTTCAACGCTGCCGCGAAGTCGTCGGTGCTGACGTACACCAAGGAGTGGGAGGAGTACGTCACCCGCCAGGCCCGCTGGGTCGACTTCGAGAACGACTACAAGACGCTCGACGTGACCTTCATGGAAAGCGTGGTCTGGGCGTTCTCCGAGCTGTACCGCAAGGGCCTCGCCTATGAGGGCTACCGCGTGCTGCCGTATTGCTGGCGCGACCAGACGCCGCTCAGCAACCACGAGCTGCGTATGGACGATGACGTCTACAAGATGCGGCAAGACCAGTCGGTCACCGTCACCTTCCCGCTCGTCGGTGAGAAGGCGGAGGCGCTGGGGCTCACCGGGGTGAAGGCGCTCGCCTGGACGACGACCCCGTGGACCCTCCCCACCAACGCGGCGCTCGCCGTCGGCCCGGCAGTGTCCTATTCGGTCGTGCCGTCGGCCGACGGTGTCTCGGAGTACCTCCTCGCGGCCGACACTGTCGGGGCGTACGCGAAGGAGTTCGGCTACTCCTCGGCAG
>CAZCEE010000133.1:0-6563 GCA_964497165.1 uncultured Schumannella sp.
AGGGAGAGCAGGTAGGCCTTCCAGGCGATGCCGAGCCCGCCGAGGTCGCCGATGTTCTCGCCGATCGTGAGCGCGCCGTTGACCTGATGACCGGGCAGTTGCCGAGGTTCGAGCGCGTCGTACTGCGCGATGAGCGACGACGTTCGGGCCTGGAACGCCGCCTTGTCGTCGTCGGTCCACCAGTCGGTGAGTTTCCCTTCGCCGTCGTACTGCGACCCCTGGTCGTCGAAGCCGTGGCCGATTTCGTGCCCGATGACCGCGCCGATCGCGCCATAGTTGGCGGCGGCATCCCGGTTCTCGTCGAAGAACGGAAGCTGCAGGATGGCGGCGGGGAACACGATCTCGTTGAAGCCGGGGTTGTAGTACGCGTTGATCGTCTGCGGCGTCATGAACCACTCATCGCGGTCGATCGGCTTGCCGATCTTGCCGAGCTCCCGCTGGAAGTCGAACTCGGCGACGGCGCGCACGCTGGCGACGAGGTCGTCAGCGTCGATCGCGAGACTCGAGTAGTCGCGCCACTTCACCGGGTAGCCGATCTTCGGCGTGAACTTGCCCAGCTTGTCGAGGGCGCGCGCGCGGGTGGCGTCGGTCATCCACTCCAGGTCGACGATGCTGCGGCGGTACGCCTCGACGAGGTTGGCGACGAGGTCATCCATCGCGATCTTCGCCGCGTGCGGGAAGTGCCGGTCGACGTAGACCTTGCCGATGGCTTCGCCCATCGCGCCTTCGACGACCGAGACGCCGCGCTTCCACCGGGCGCGCAGCTCTGGGGTGCCGGTGAGGGTCTTGCCGTAGAAGTCGAAGTTCGCCGCGACGACCTCCGCGTGGAGGTACGGCGCCGACGAGCGGATGACCTGCCAGCGCAGCCAGTCGCGCCAGGCGTCGAGGCGGTCGTCGCGCAGCAGCGGCGCGAGACCTTCGAGAAAGCTCGGCTGCCGCACGACGACCTCGGTGAAGGATGCCGCGGGCACGTCGAGCGCGTCGAGCCAGGTGCCGAGCAGGTCGGCGTTGTTCCCGGCGAGGGCGCGTGCGGCATCCCACGTCATCGGGTTGTAGGTGGCGACGGAGTCACGGCAGCGCACGTTGTCCCAGTGCTGGGCGGCGATCTCGGTCTCGAGGTCGAAGATGCGCTGAGCGGCGGCGGCCGACTCGGCGACGCCGGCCATGCCCAGCATCCGCTCGAGGTGGGCGCGGTAGGCGTCGCGGATGTCGGCGAACTTCGCCTCACGGAAGTACGACTCGTCGGGCAGACCGATGCCGCCCTGCTCGAGGAAGACGAGGTAGCGCTCCGGGTCGCCGGGGTCGTTGTCGACGAACGCCTGCACGAAGCCGCCGACGCCCGCGCGCTCGAGTTTGCCGAGCGCGACGACGAGCGAGGGGATGTCGGTGACCGCGGCGGCGGCTGCGAGGTCGTCGGCGACCGCGCTCCACCCCAGCTCTTCGATGCGCTTCTCGTTCATGAACGATGCGTACAGATCGCCGAACTTGCGTTCCTCGGTGCCGGGATCCGCGGTCTGGGCCTCTTCGATGATCGCGTGGACGGCCTTTTCGGCCTCCTCGGCGAGGATGTAGAAGGAGCCGTACCGGGCCTTGTCGCTCGGGATGTCGGTGGTGTCGATCCAGCGTCCGTTGGCGTGGCGGAACAGGTCGTCTTGCGCGCGCACCTTCGGGTCGAGGTCGGACGTGTCGATTCCTGAGGAAAGCGCGCTCGTAGTCACGAGTGCCAGCCTAGATTCCCTGGGCCGCGCGTAGGATCGGCGGATGCCACCGCGTTCCACCCTGCTTCGTCGCGCCATGTTCGGCGTCTTCTTGACGTTCGGTCTCAACGGCATCGCGGTGGCGACCTGGATCTCGCGACTCCCGGCCGTGCGCGACATCCTCGACATCTCTCTTGCGCAGGTGGGCGTGCTGCTATTCGGGATGTCGGCCGGGTCGATCCTCGGGCTGCTCGGGGCGGGCATGATCGTTCACCGCATCGGCGCCCGGCGCACGATCGCGGTGACCTTCGTGCTCGCGGGCGTGGCGCTCGCCCTGCTCGGCGTCTCGACCTCGCTCGTGCTCTCGTTCCCACTCGCGATCACGGCGATGGCCCTGTTCGGCGTCGCCTCGTCGATCTGCGACGTTGCGATGAACGTCGAAGGCTCCGCGGTCGAGCGCGAGATGGGTCGCACGCTGATGCCGTGGTTCCACGCCGCGTGGAGTTTCGGCACCGTCGCGGGGGCTGGGCTCGGCGCCGCCCTCGCTCTCGGGGGTGTCGCACCCTCGATGCATTTCGCGATCATCGCGGGGGTCATCGTCGTCGCGGCGACGCTGATCCCGCGAATGCTCTCCCGCGTGCTCGATGCCGAGGCGACGGAGGTGGCCGACGAGGAGCGCAGCGGGTTGCGCTCCCAACTCGCCGCCTGGCGCGAGCCGCGCACGCTGTTCATCGGACTGCTCGTGCTCGGGATGGCGTTCGCCGAAGGCTCGGCGAACGACTGGCTCGCATTGGCGATGACAGACGGTCGCGGTTTCGACGACGCTCAGGGCGCGCTGATGTTCGGCGTCTTTACCGTCGCGATGACGATCGGACGCATCGCCGGCGTTCCGCTGCTCGACCGGTTCGGCCGGGTGCCGGTACTGCGCGTCGCGGTGGTGATGGCCGCGGTCGGACTCGCGGTCGTCATCCTCGTGCCGTTCGTTCCGGTGATGGTCGCGGGGATCGTCGTCTGGGGGTTGGGCGCCGCGCTCGGCTTCCCGGTCGGGATGTCGGCTGCCGGTGACGACCCCGTCGGGGCCGCCTCACGCGTGAGCGCGGTCGCGACGATCGCGTACTGCGCGTTCCTGGTAGGCCCGCCGATCCTGGGGATCGTCGGCGAGCAGATCGGCATCCTCAACGCGCTGTGGATCGTGTTCGGCCTCATCGTCGTCGCTGGCTTCGCGGTACCGGCGGCGCGGAATCCCGTGGGCACGCCGGAGCGGGTGCCCACGCCGTAGCTGGGCAAGTGGACCGTCATCGTCGGTGCTCGGCTCGAGCGCAGCGCGGGACTTCACCGGAGTCGCGGGCAATGTTGAGCACGACGGCTACACCAGTCGATCCGCAAACCGTTCATGGTCCTGCGCATCGCCGACGACGGCGATGATCCGTACCGTCCTCGTGTCCTGGCTCACCCGATACCAGAGCTGATATGGGAATGCACGGAAGTGCCACCGTCGGACATCGCCGCTGACGATCCTGCCGATGTTCGGATGTTCTTCGAGTTCATGAGCGGCCTGGAAGTACTCGTCAAGAAATCGGTCGCCTTGGAGCCGTTCGGGAGCGTCGAAGTACCCGACGATACGAACCCTGTCACGTCGGGCGTTCGGGCTGAGTCGGACGCGAAAGCTCACGCGCTCCGACGTCGCGCCGCGCGGACCTCGCGCTCCTCGTCTTCGAGCGAGATGTAGTCGTCGTGGTTTGCGGTGTCGTCCTCGGCGACCCGCTCAGCGAGTAGCTCGGCGCGCTCCGGCGTGAGATAGTCGCTGACCACGGACGCCTCGATCGCGTCGCGTAGCTCGAGGCGCGAGACAGCGTCGAGCTTCATCACCTGTTCGAGGAGCGCGCTGTCGACCATGACCCAATGGTACGCGCGACCACAGATCCTTGAGTCTGTGATGAACGACTGCGCCTTCCTCGGCGGACCGCCTGTGATCGTGTTCGGTCTGGTCGTCGTCGCGGGGCTCGAAGTGTCGGCAGTGCGAGAGATCACGCCCCGCCGAGCGCGCTCGCCGGCCCCGCATTTCACCGACCCGGAGGCCAAAGCATGGCGGCCCCGCAGGCATGCCTGGGTCCCTTCAACGTCTGAGAATGACCGCGAAGACGACGAGCGACACGAGGATGAGTGCGAGGTAGATCGCGGCGATCACGATCGAAGCGATGGCGAGGCCTCGCCCACCCTCGCCGGTCCGCTTGATCTGACTGAGCGCGATCGGGCCCAGAATCAGTCCCATGAAGCCCGCGGCGACAAGCGTCAGCACGATGGACAGAACCGCAAGTGTGTTGTGGCGGCCTGCGGGGGCGGTTCCGAGAATTTGGGCGGGAGGCACATAGCCCGGCTGTGGGGGCTGTCCGTCGTGAGCGAGCGCGTAAGCAGCCTCGAACTGTCTGATCTGCGCGGCCTGCGCCTCGACAACCGCTCGCTGGCGGGATTCCACCGCAGCGGCCGCGCGGGCGCGGCTCTGCGGGCTGGTGGACCCCGAGACGATGACAGCAACGACTCCCGCGATGAGCAGGATTGAGCCGACGACGAGTACCGGTCCCCAGATCTCGCTCTCGTAGCTCCCCGCGATTCCGTGCCAGCCGTTCCCGTCCGGCGCCAAGGAGCCGAGCAGAATCAGGGGCACCCCGACCACGATCGCGCCGATTCCGGCGGCCCGCAACTGCACCGTCGGCGATTGACGTCGGAAAGGGCCGGGAAGAGACAGTGCCGCGGCGACGACCGCACCGCCTGCTCCGAGCAAGGCCCACAGCGGAAGTTGCAGTCGCCAATCCATGGGAGTGTAGAGGTCGGCGAGTCCGCTCGCCATCTCCCCGAAAGGTCGACTCTCGGCAAACACCGCCTGCCAGACCAGAGGCGTCGCGGCGAAGTACCAGACGATTCCCGCCACGGCGATCGCCAATCCGACCAGCATCATGCGACCCCTCCAGGGTGCCTTCACGGAATCGTTGCTTCGGTCTGCACCCGGTGAACCTTCGGTCATGGCGGCAATCTTCGCAGTCGCTGGAATCGTCGACAACCGTCGGCCGGTCGTACCCGGGTAGCGTGGATGGGTGCGTCTTGTCGTTGCCCGCTGCTCGGTCGACTACGCCGGGCGGCTCTCGGCGCACCTGCCGCCCGCGACGCGGCTGCTCGTACTCAAGGGCGACGGCAGTGTGCTGGTGCACAGCGACTCGCTGTCGTACAAGCCGCTCAACTGGATGAGCCCGCCCTGCACCTTCGCCGTCGAAGAGGTCGATGAGGAGCGTGCCGAAGCCGGGGTGGTCGAGCTCTGGCGGGTGAGTCAGGCGAAGACCGCCGACATCCTGGTGATCTCGATCTACGAGATCCTGCACGACTCGACCCACGACCTCGGGGTCGATCCCGGATTGCAGAAAGACGGGGTCGAAGCCGACCTGCAGCGCCTGCTCGCCGAACAGATCGAGCTGCTCGGCGACGGGCACACGCTGGTGCGGCGCGAATACATGACGGCGATCGGGCCGGTCGACATCCTCGCTCGGGATGCCGCCGGCGCCCACGTCGCTGTCGAGATCAAGCGGCGCGGCGGCATCGACGGGGTCGAACAGCTCACGCGCTACCTCGAGCTGATGAACCGCGACCCGCTGCTCGCCCCCGTGGCCGGGGTGTTCGCGGCCCAGTCGATCGCCCCGCAGGCGCTGACCCTCGCGGCCGACCGCGGCATCCGCACCCTGCTGCTCGACTACGACGCGATGCGCGGACTCGACTTCGGGCACGCCAAGCTGTTCTAGTGCCTGAGCTTCCCTACACCGCGGTGCTGTTCGACCTCGACGGCACGATCGTCGACTCGGCCCCCGGGATCACCTCATCCCTCGCCTACACGTTCGAGGCGATGGGGCTCGCCATCCCGTCGCCCGCGAAACTGCTCGAGTGGATCGGCCCGCCGATCATGGACTCGTTCCGCGACCTCGCCGGATTCGACCCGCTGACCTCGGCACGGGCGCTCGCGATCTACCGCGAGCACTACGTGATGACCGGGGTCTTCGACGCCGAGCTCTACCCCGGCGTGCCCAACGTGTTGCGGGCGATCCAGGAGGCGGGGGTGCCGTTGTCGCTCGCTACGTCGAAGCCCGAGTCGACGGCGCGGCTCATCCTTGAGCACTACGACCTGGCAATCCACTTCGACGAGCTCACCGGCGCGAGCGAAGATGAGGTGCGCAGCGCGAAAGCGGATGTCGTCGAGGAGGCCCTGTCGCGTCTGCGGCGGGGCGGCGCCGATCTGTCTCGGCCCGTGATGGTCGGCGACCGGCATCACGACGTCGTCGGCGCCGCGGCCCACGACGTGCCGACGGTCTTCGTCACCTGGGGCTACGGCGCCCCCGAGGAGGCCGCCGGTACCGTCGCCGTCGTCGACACCGCACACGAGTTGCACCTCGCTCTCGGTCTCGAGGCGCCCTGACCCCGTCGATTCGTGCGGGCCTCGCGTTCCGGCGCGCCAATTTGCACGGATGAAGACTTTGCGCGTGCGAATTTGCGCGGATGGAACGCGGATCGCGAGCTTCAGCGGGCGAGACGCTCGACAGCGCCGGCGAAGACCTTGGGGAGCCGTGAGGCTGCGGGAACGACCGCTGCGCGCAAAGGCGACGACGCGAGCCGCACCAGAGCACCGGTGAGCCGCCGGAAGTCGCGGGTCTCGTGCTCCCACGCCGCCTCGTAGGCGTCGGGGGTTCCGGCGACGATCGCGTCGACGGCGGCGCGGGCCTGCGCAAACCCGATCCGCAGGCCTTCGCCGGTCAGCGCGTCGACGTAGCCGGAGGCGTCGCCGACGAGCAGCACGCGTCCGGCGACCCGGGCACTGGTGCGTTGCCG
>CAZCEE010000134.1:0-6526 GCA_964497165.1 uncultured Schumannella sp.
GGCATGGTGAAGAAGATCGCGATCGCGGCGGCGATGATCCACTCGCCGCGACTGCTCGTGCTCGACGAGCCGTTCGAGTCGGTCGACCCGGTGTCGGCGGCATCCGTCATCGTCCTCCTCAAGAAGTACGCCGAGGCCGGCGGCACGGTGTTGCTGTCGAGTCACAGCATGGGACTCATCGAGCGCACCTGCGACTCCGTCGCGATCATCGCAAACGGCAGGATGCTCGCGGCAGGACCGCTCGCCGAGGTGCTCGACGGCGAGAGCCTCGAGACCCGATTCGTGGAACTCGCCGGCGGCGCGGGCGCTGTGGAGGGCATGGAGTGGTTGCAGAGCTACTCCGACTGAAGGCGCGGTTGCTGGTCAACGCGTTCCGCGTTCCCGGCACCGCGCTGTGGGCAGGCGTCGGAATCGTGCTTGCCGGCCTCGGCATCGTGCTGCTGTGGGGCGGCGCCCCGCTCGCCACCGAACTGGATGCCGTCACGCGTCACCGGGTCGTCGTCGTCACCGGCGTACTGGTGTCGCTCGGTGCGTTCTTCATCCCGCTTGTCGTCGCGCGGTCGCAACTGCTGCATCCGCGGGCGCTTCGGCTCTTCGGGTTCCGGCCGCTGTCGATCGCCGGAGCGGTTCTACTGACGACACTCGTCGGGCCCGCCATAGTGCTCGTGCCGGTGGCGCTCGCCCCGCTGCAGATCTGGACCGGCGCTGCCGCCGGGACGGCCGCGCTCGCCGTGCCGCTCATCGTGATCGAAGGCATCTTCGCCGCCCGGCTCGGCGTCGTGATCGGCTCGGTGCTGGTCTATCGGCCCGCGATCAACGCCCTCATCCGCGCCGTCGCCGTTCTCCTCCTCGTGGCGGGTGTCGTCGTCATCGTCGCGCACCTCGCCCCGACCCTTGCGCAACTGCTGCCCGGATCGTGGTGGCCGACCGTGCTCACCGTCGTCGTCGTCCTCGCCCCGCTGCGCAACCCGGTGATCACCGACATCCTGACGACGCTTCCGCTCGGAGCGTTCTGGCGCGCACCCTCGCACCAAGCCGCCGGCGACGCCGCCCTCGTCGACCAGGACCTCGGGCTCGGCGCCCTGACGATCGCGGTGCTCGCGCTGGTCTGGATCGCGTCGCTCGCCTACCAGCTCCGGCCGACCCGCCGCATCCCGCTCGAGCGCGCCGCGCTCGTACCCGGCTGGTTCCGGCGGCTGCCGTCCACCCCCGTCGGCGCGGTCGCCGCGCGCAGCTTCACCTACTGGACGCGCGACCCGCGCTACCGCGCGTCGCTCGCCGTGCTGCCCGCCGTGCCGGTCGTCACGCTGCTCGCGATGTGGATCGCCGGCATCCCGTTCCCCATCGCGTCGCTCGTGCCCCTGCCGATCATGGTGTTGCTGCTCGCCTGGGGCACGCTGCACAACGACGTCGCCTACGACTCGACCGCCATGTGGACCCACCTCGCCGCGCACATCCGCGGCATCGATGACCGGATCGGTCGGATGCTGCCGGTGCTCGCGATGGGGTCGCCCGTCGTGCTGCTCGGAACGGTGCTCACCGCGTGGGCGCACGGCGACTGGATGATCGCGCCCGCCGTTTTCGGGGTGGCGACGGCGATCCTGCTCGGGGGCGTCGGAGTCTCGAGCCTGATCTCCGCGAGGTACCCCTACCCGGCGACACGACCCGGCGATGCGCCGTTCCAACAGCCGCAGGTGCCGGAGGAGAGCGGCAGCAGCATCCAATTCGGTTCGATCGTGCTCATCCTGCTCGTCGCGGCACCGGCGATCACGGCGACCGTCTTCCACCTGCTCGGCGTGCAGGGGCCGTGGACCTGGATCGCCCTCGTCGCCGGCTTCGGGGCCGGGCTGCTCGTCCTTCTGATCGGGATTCGCGCGGGCGGGGCGTCGTACGACCGACGCACCCCGGAGCTGCTCGAGTTCGCCGTCCGGCACTGAACCCCGTGCGGGCGAGGCTGCGTCGCCGTACCCTGGGGGCATGGCCGATCTGGATCGCGGACCCGACACCGTCGGAGGCGGAACCGACACCCTCGACCGTGAGCTCGAGAAGCTCCTCGAAGACTCCCAGTTGGAGGATGGCGACCACGAGCGCTTCTCGCACTACGTGCAGAAAGAGAAGATCCTCGAAAGCGCCGTCACCGGCAAACCGGTTCGTGCCCTGTGCGGCAAGAAGTGGATCCCGGGTCGCGACCCCGAGAAGTTCCCCGTCTGCCCCGACTGTAAGAAGATCTACGAGCGCATGAAGGGCTGACCCCTTCCCCAGGGGTGCAGACGCGTCTTCCCGCGCGCAAACTTGTCCTCCTCAACGGTTCGCGCGCGCCGATTTGCACGCGCGAACGGCGGGCGACCGAACGCGTGCCGCGGCGCAGCGAGTGTTGCCGAATGGAAGAGAGCACGTCGTTCACCGTTCGCGCCGCGCTGGCGGGCGGCGCGACACCGGGTGCGCTTCGCTCGACACGACTGGCCGCGCCGTTCCATGGCGTCCGGTCGACATCCGAGCCGATCGATACGATCACCCGGTGTCGTGCCTACGTCGCGAAGATGCGGCGGGATGCGGTGTTCAGCTCGGTCACGGCCGCGCGCCTCTGGGGCATCCCGATGCCGCTCTGGATTCGCGACGACGTCGTGCAGGTTGCAACAGCTCACGGCACGGCACGCCCGGGTGGGCGGGGCGTCGAGGGGTCACAGTTCATGCCCGGCTCCGTTCGCACGGTGGAGTTGGACGGCCTCCCCGTGCTGTCTCCCGAAGACACCTGGGCGTCGCTCGCCTCGGTGCTCGCGCTTGCCGACCTCGTGGCGGCGGGCGACTTCCTGGTGACGCCTCCGTTCGCGAGCACCGCTGAGCCGACGGCATCCGTATCCGACCTCGTGCGGGTGGCTGCTCGGCCCCGCCTCCGTGGACGCGCGCTCGCGACGCAGGCTGGTGGCCTCGTTCGCGTCGGCCCGTTGTCGAGACCCGAGTCACTCACCCGTGTGCTCGCGATCACGGGCGGTGTGCCGGAACCCGAGTGCAACTACGTCGTCTCGCCGCTGATCATGTTCGATCTGGCGTGGCCCCAGTTTCGATTCGGGCTCGACTATCACGGTGCGTCGCATCGGTCGGCGACGCAACACGCGAAGGATGTCGGGCGCGCCGACCTCGCACGTCAAGATGGGTGGGGCTCGATGCAGATTAGCGCGCCCGACCTGTTCGACGCGCCCTTCGACCTCCTCGGACGCCTGCGTTCCCGTCTGATCGAGCGTGGCGCGGTCGTTCGCCCGCTTGCCGTGCGCCAAGTTGCACTCGCGAGACGTTGAGGTGAACCGATTGGCGCTCGGTACGGGGCGACGCGGGCGGCCGGCCGGCGGGCCACCTCGCGCTACACGTAGGTGGTGGGGATGACGGGCTCGCCACGCGAGAGACCGAACGCCGCTAGGG
Organism: uncultured Schumannella sp.; assembly: GCA_964497165.1. Classification (GTDB taxonomy): domain Bacteria; phylum Actinomycetota; class Actinomycetes; order Actinomycetales; family Microbacteriaceae; genus Pseudolysinimonas_A. The sequence goes on from CAZCEE010000134.1 coordinate 3,418, forward strand.
GGAGTTCGGCGATCGCGGCGGCGTGGTGATCCCGGGCGGCGGCGACTCCGGAAGCGCCGAGCGCCGACGGGTCGACGACGCCATCGCGCACGAGGTCGACGAGCAGGCCGCGGCCCGGCTTGGGCAGCGTTTCGGGTTCTTCGACGTAGACGGTCTCTTCGACGGCGACGCCGTGGTCGAGTGAACGCACGGGGACTTTTCGGCCCGCGACCGTCGCTTTGCCGTCCGACCGCTTCCCGACGGGGAGCCACGTACCTGACGGGTCCTGGTGGGCGACGAGTTTGTACACCATCCCGGATGCGGGGGAGCCGGATCCGGTGACGACGGAGGTTCCGACGCCGTAGGAGTCGACGGGGGCGGCGCGAAGAGCGGCGAGGGTGTATTCGTCGAGGTCGTTGGTGACGGTGATGCGGGTGCCGGTGGCCCCGAGCGAATCCAACTGCCGGCGCGCATCCGTGACGACGGTGCCCAGGTCGCCCGAGTCGATTCGGATTGCCCCCAGCGACGTCCCGGCCACCCGAACCGCCGTGTCGATCCCTTCCGAGATGTCGTAGGTGTCGACGAGGAGTGTGGTGCCGACACCCATCGCGTCGACTTGGGCGCGGAAGGCATCCTCTTCGCTGTCGTGAAGCAGCGTGTACGCGTGCGCGGCGGTGCCCATCGTCGGAACGCCCCAGGTGCGGCCGGCTTCGAGGTTGGAGGTGGCGGCGAATCCGGCGATGTAGGCGGCGCGGGCGGCGGCGACGGCGGAGCGTTCCCCGGTGCGGCGGGAGCCCATCTCGGCGAGCGGTCGACCGTCGGCGGCGGCGACCATTCGGGCGGCGGCCGAGGCGACGGCGGAGTCGTAGTTGAGGATGCTGAGGGCGAGCGTTTCGAGCACGACGGCTTCGGCGAAGGTGCCTTCGACGATGAGGATCGGCGACCCGGGGAAGTAGACCTCGCCTTCGCGGTATCCCGCGATCGACCCGGTGAACGAGTACGACGCGAGCCACTCCAGCGTCGGCTCAGACACGACCGAGTTGGTACGCAGCCAGGCGAGCTCGGCATCCCCGAAGCGGAAGGCGGCGATCTGCTCGAGCAGACGCCCGGTACCGGCGACGACGCCGAACCGCCGCCCGGTGGGAAGTCGGCGAGTGAACAGTTCGAACACGCAGGGCCGCGAAGCCGTGCCGTCGCGCAGTGCCGCGTCGATCATCGTCAGTTCGTAGCGGTCGGTGAGCAGCGCGCTCGTCATCCCCGAAGCCTAGCGACGGCCCACCCTCACCCCACCCGCGCAAGCTACCCTTGACAACCGTGACCCCCCTGACGAATGCGCCCATCGGCGTCTTCGACAGCGGGGTCGGCGGGCTCACCGTCGCCCGGGCGATCCTCGACCAGTTGCCGCATGAGCGGGTGCTGTACGTCGGCGACACGAAGCATTCGCCGTACGGGCCGAAGCCGATCGCCGAGGTGCGCGCCTACGCCCTCGAGGTGCTCGACGACCTCGTGGCGCAGGGGGTGAAGGCGCTCGTGATCGCCTGCAACACGGCGAGCGCGGCGATGCTTCGGGATGCCCGCGAACGTTACGAGGTGGCGTTCGGCATCCCGGTCATCGAGGTCATCCAGCCGGCGGTGCGGGCCGCGGCACGGGCGACCCGTAACGGTCGGGTCGGGGTGATCGGTACGGCGGGAACGATCCAGTCGCGGGCGTACGACGACGCGTTCGCCGCGGCCCCGGCCGTCGAGCTGTTCAGCCAGGCGTGTCCGCGATTCGTCGAGTTCGTCGAAGCCGGTGTCACGAGCGGCCCCGAATTGTTTGCCGTCGCCGAGCAGTACCTCGCCCCCCTGAAAGAAGCGCAGGTCGACACCCTCGTGCTCGGCTGCACCCACTACCCGCTGATGTCGGCAGCCATCCAGTACGTGATGGGCCCCGACGTGCGACTCGTGTCGAGCGCCGAGGAGACGGCGGCGGATGTCTACGGCCGCCTCGTATCGCTCGGCATCGAGCGCACCGACCCCGCGCCGCCGCGCCACTCGTTCGAGTGCACGGGCGACGACAAGGCAGCCTTCCTGAAGCTTGCCCACCGCTTTCTCGGCCCGGAGGTCTCGCACGTCGAGACGTTCGAGACCGCCAGCATCCCGATCCAAGGAGCAACCCCATGACCGCCAACTCCGGTGAGCAGCAGAGCCGCGCCGACGGCCGCACCTCCGACGAACTCCGCCCGATCACGATCGAACGCGGCTGGAGCGCCCAGGCCGAGGGCAGCGCCCTCATCTCGTTCGGTAACACCAAGGTGCTGTGCACCGCATCCTTCACCAACGGCGTGCCGCGCTGGCTGATGGGTAAGGGCAAGGGCTGGGTGACCGCGGAGTACGCGATGCTTCCGCGGGCGACGAACGACCGTTCCGATCGGGAGAGCGTGAAGGGCCGCATCGGCGGGCGCACGCACGAGATCTCGCGCCTGATCGGGCGCAGCCTCCGGGCGATCATCGATACCAAGGCGCTCGGCGAGAACACGATCGTGATCGACTGCGACGTGCTTCAGGCCGACGGCGGCACCCGTACGGCGGCGATCACCGGGGCGTACATCGCGCTCGCCGACGCCGTCGAGTGGGGCCGAGCCAAGGGCTTCATCGGCAAGAACGCGAAGGCGCTCATCGACTCGGTCGCGGCGGTGAGCGTCGGCATCATCGACGGCGTTCCGATGCTCGACCTCGCCTACGTCGAAGACGTGCGGGCCGAGACCGACATGAACGTGGTGATGACGGGTCGCGGCCTGTTCGTGGAGGTGCAGGGCACCGCCGAGGGCGCGCCGTTCGACAAGCGGGAGCTGGATGCCCTGCTCGAGTTGGCGGGCAGTGGCGCCGCGCGGCTCACCGAGATCCAAGCAGCGACGCTCTCGGAATGACGACCTTCGTTCTCGCGACGCACAATGCCCACAAAGTGCAGGAGCTGCGGCGCATCCTCGGTGACCGCCTCGGGCCGCACGAGCTGATCGGCTACGTCGGACCGGCCCCGGTCGAGGACGGCGACACCTTCGAGGCGAACGCGCTGATCAAGGCCAGGGCCGCGCACGCGCACACCGGGCTGCCGACGCTCGCCGACGACTCGGGGATCGCCGTTGCGGCC
>CAZCEE010000135.1:0-6515 GCA_964497165.1 uncultured Schumannella sp.
CCGATCTCCCAGTTCGTAGTTCGTCATTCAGTACGAGATGCTCGGCACGAGCAAGCCCACTCTATCGAATGTATCTACGATGCGCAACACTTGATTGCAACGAACGATCGAACGCAGTACCGGTTGCCGGAAAGCGGGCTGCTCAGCCCGCGGTCACGTCGAGGGGGTCGACGTCGAAGCAAGCGCGGGCGCCCGTGTGGCAGGCGGGACCGACCTGGTGCACCGTCACGAGCAGCGTGTCTCCGTCGCAGTCGAGGGCGGCTCCGCGCACGTGCTGCACGTTGCCGCTGGTGTCGCCCTTGCGCCAGTACTCCTGCCGGCTGCGCGACCAGAAGGTCACCCGGCCTTCCGTGAGCGTGCGGCGCAGCGCCTCGGCATCCATGTACCCGAGCATGAGCACCTGCTTCGTCGACTCCTCCTGGATGATCGCGGGCAGCAGCCCGTGACCGTCGAACTTGACCCGGTTCAGCACGTCGTCGCTCATCGAACCGCAATCCCTTCCGCCCGCAGGGCGTCTTTCACGTCACCGACCGTGAGCTCTCCGCTGTGAAAGACGGATGCCGCGAGTACGGCATCTGCGCCCGCGGCGACCGCGGGAGCGAAGTCGCCGACGGCGCCCGCTCCCCCGCTCGCGATCACCGGAACGCTGCTCAGCTCGCGCATGAGGGCAACGAGTTCCAGGTCGAAGCCCTGCTTCGTGCCATCCGCGTCGATCGAGTTGACGAGCAACTCTCCTGCACCCCGTTCGATCGCCTCGCGCGCCCAGGCGAGCGCGTCGACATCGGTCTCGGTGCGCCCGCCGTGGGTCGTCACGACGAACCCGCTCGTAGTGCGCGGGCTGCGTTTGACGTCGAGAGAGAGCACGAGCACCTGGGCACCGAACCGGTCGGCGATGTCGCCGACGAGCGCCGGACGGGCGATCGCGGCGCTGTTCACGCCCACCTTGTCGGCGCCGCTCGCGAGCAGCTTCGCGACGTCGTCGGGGCTGCGGACTCCGCCGCCGACGGTGAGCGGGATGAAGACCTGCTCCGCCGTCGCGGTCACCGTCGCGTACATCGTGGCACGAGCATCCACCGTCGCCGTCACGTCGAGGAAGGTGATCTCGTCGGCGCCCTGCTCGTAGTACGCGCGGGCGAGCTCCACGGGATCACCCATGTCGCGCAGGTTCTCGAAGTTGACGCCCTTCACCACGCGCCCCTCGGTGACATCGAGGCACGGGATGACCCGCACGGCCACAGTCATCGCGGCCTCAGATCCGTGCAGCGTGGATCGACGACACGAGGATCGCGCGCGCACCCAAGGCGTAGAGCGCATCCATCACCTCATTGGTGTCGTCGCGCGGCACCATCACCCGCACGGCCACCCACCCGGTGTCGCGCAGCGGTGAGACGGTGGGCGACTCGAAGCCCGGCGTGATCTTCGACGCCTGCTCGATGAGGTCGGCGGGCAGGTCGTAGTCCATGAGCACATACCGGCGGGCGACCATGACGCCTTGCAGCCGGCGACGGAAGGTCTCGAGCCCGTCGATGTCTTCACGGGCCGCGATGAGCACCGCGGTCGATTCGAGGATCACGGGGCCGAAGATCTCGAGGCCCTGTTTGCGCAAAGTGGACCCCGTCTCGACGACGTCGGCCACCGCATCCGCGACCCCGAGTCGAACCGCCGACTCCACGGCGCCGTCGAGGTGCACGACGGTTGCGCGCACACCCTGAGCGTCGAGGAAGTCCTCGACCAGCGCGGAATAGCTCGTCGCAACGCGGGTACCCGCGAGGTCGGCGAGCTTGGAGAACTCCCCGACCGGTCCGGCGAACCGGAAGGTGGAGGCACCGAAGTCGAACTCGTCGATCTCCACGGCGGTCGAATGCGAGTCGAGCAGCAGGTCTCGGCCCGTGACACCGACGTCGAGCGCGCCCGACCCGACGTAGGTCGCGATGTCACGCGGGCGCAGGTAGAAGAACTCGACGTCGTTGCGCGGATCGGGCACGATGAGCTCTTTGGGGTCGCGGCGCACCGCGTAGCCCGCTTCGCGGAGCATGTCCACGGCGGTCTCGGAAAGAGTGCCCTTGTTGGGCACGGCGATTCGAAGCATCAGGTGAAGTCTTTCAGTCGAGGGGATACGGCGGGCGACGAGTTACAGATGTCGCCCGACATCCTCGAGTGTGAGGTTCTTTGCGAGCATCAGCACCTGCAGGTGGTACAGCAGCTGCGAGATCTCCTCGGCGGTGCGCTCGTCGCTCTCGTACTCGGCCGCCATCCAAACCTCGGCAGCCTCTTCGACGATCTTCTTGCCGATCTCGTGCACGCCCGCGTCGAGGTACGCGACAGTTCCGGAGCCCTCCGGCCGCTCGACGGCGGTGCGGGAGAGCTCCTCGAACAGCCCGTCGAAGGTCTTCACAGCCCCCAGGGTAGCGGGCTCGTGTCGCGTCGTCCGCCGCCCGCGATCGGTTCGAGCCGCACGATCACGGCCTTGGAGACGGGGGTGTTGCTCTCCTCCGCCGCGCTGGCGAGGGGCACGAGAACATTGGCCTCGGGGTAGTACGCGGCGGCGCAACCCTTCGCGGTCGGATACGAGACGATCCGGTAGTTACGTAGTACGCGATCGGGTTCGTCTTTCCACTCGCTGAAGATGTCGACACGCTGGCCGTCGGCGAGACCCAGCTCGAAGAGATCGTCGGGGTTTACGAAGATGACGTCGCGCCCCTTCTTGATGCCCCGATAGCGGTCGTTGAGCGAGTAGATCGTCGTGTTGAACTGGTCGTGGGAGCGCAAGGTCTGGAGGATCAGCCGGCCGGCCGGACGCTCGAGATGCTCGAGCTCGTTGACGGTGATCATCGCCTTGCCGGTACTGGTGTCGAACCGGCGCTCGTCGCGGGGGCCGTTCGGCAGGATGAACCCGCCCTTCTTGCGGATCACCTTGTTGAAGTCGGCGAACCCGGGCACAACGCGCGCGATGCGCTCGCGGATGGTGTCGTAGTCGCGCTCGAAGGCCTCCCATTCAATGCCGTACCGGTCACCCAAGGTGGCCTTCGCCATTCGAGCGACGATCGCGACCTCCGAGAGCAGGTCGTCACCGACCGGCTTCACGGCGCCGTGCGACGCGTGCACCGCGCAGACGCTGTCTTCGACCGAGACGAACTGCGGCCCGGCTTCCTGGAGGTCGATCTCGGTGCGGCCGAGCGTCGGCAAGATGAGCGCCTCGTCGCCGGCGACCACGTGGGAACGGTTGAGCTTCGTCGACACCTGCACGGTGAGCGAGGCGCCGCGCATTGCGGCCTCCGCGGCAGCCGTGTCGGAGATCGCGCCGACGAAGTTGCCGCCCATCGCGATGAACACCTTCACGTCACCGCGCTGCAGCCCTTCGACGGTCTGGAGGGCGTCGTACCCGTGCCTGCGGGGAACCGAGAAGCCGAATTCCGCATCCATCGCATCCATGAAGCGGTCGGGCATCTTCTCCCAGATGCCCATCGTGCGGTCGCCCTGCACGTTGGAATGGCCGCGGATCGGGGATGCGCCGGCGCCGGGTTTGCCGATGTTGCCGCGAAGCAGCAGCAGGTTCACGATCTCTTTAATCGTCGCGACGGCCTTCTTCTGCTGGGTGAGCCCCATCGCCCACGTGATGATGACCTTGTCGGCTTTCAGGTACTCCTGGGCGAACGCCTCGATCTCGACCGGGGTGAGCCCGGTCGCTTCGAGCACGGCGGCCTGGTCGAGATGCTTGATGTGCGCGGCGAACTCCTCGTACCCGGAGGTGTGCGCGGCGACGAAGTCGTGGTCGAGCACGGTACCCGGCGCGGCGGCCTCGGCTTCGAGAACGCGCTTCGACGCCGCTTGCAGGAGCGCCATGTCCCCACCCGAGCGGATCTGCAGGAACATGTCGGCGATCGTCGTGCCTTTGCCGATGATCCCGCGCACCTTCTGCGGGTTCTTGTAGCGGATGAGACCGGCTTCGGGCAGCGGGTTCACCGCGATGATCCGACCCCCGGCTCGCTTGCAGTCCTCGAGCGCGGCGAGCATCCGCGGGTGGTTGGTGCCCGGGTTCTGCCCCATCACGATGACGAGGTCGGCCTGCTCGAAGTCGTCGTAGGCAATGGTCGACTTGCCGATGCCCAGCGTCTCGCCCATCGCCGTGCCGGTGGATTCGTGGCACATGTTCGAGCAGTCAGGGAGGTTGTTGGTGCCGAAGGCGCGCACGAAGAGCTGGTAGAGGAACGCCGTTTCGTTTGCGGTTCGCCCCGAGGTGTAGAACGCAGCCTCGTCGGGGCTGCTGAGGGCGTTGAGCCGCTGAGCGACGATCTCAAACGCCCGCTCCCAACTGACGGGCTCGTAGTGGTCGGACCCGGCGGCCTTGTGCACCGGCTCGGTGAGTCGCCCTTGCTGGCCGAGCCAGTATTCGTCGCGGTCGAGCAACGCGGTGAGGGAGTTCTCGAGCCAGAACGAGCGCGGCACGGTGATCGGCGTGGCCTCCCAGGTGACCGCCTTCATCCCGCTTTCGCAGAATTCGAGCGTGTTGCGATGGCCCGGATCGGGCCACGCGCAGCTCATGCAGTCGAAGCCGTCTTTCTGGTTGATGGCGAGCGACAGCTTCGCCGTGCGTGCGACCCCCATCTCCATGAGGGCCGGCTCCATCGAGTTGAGGATGGCGGGTACCCCGACCGCCCACGGTTCGTTGTGGCCGATCTCGATGTCGGGGTAGACCTCGGTCGGTTCTTCGCTCATCGAGCCACCTCCGCGAGTTCGGGCACGGCGACCCGCTGTTCGCCCGCGTAGACCACCATCGATCGACCGCGCATGAAGCCGACAACCGTCATCCCCGAGTCCTGCGCGAGATCGATCGCGAGCGACGAGGGTGCCGACACGGCGGCGAGAACCGGGATGCCCGCCATCGATGCCTTCTGCGTCAGCTCGAAGCTCGCGCGGCCCGACACCTGCAGCACCATTCCGGTGAGCGGCAGCAGCCCTTCGCCGTGCGCCCAGCCGATGACCTTGTCGACGGCGTTGTGCCGACCGACGTCTTCGCGCAGCACGAGCATCTCGCCGGTGCGGCCGTCGAAGAGGGCGGCGGCGTGCAGGCCGCCGGTCTTGTCGAAGATCTGCTGCCCGGCCCGCAACCGATCGGGGAAGGATGCCAGCAGTGCGGCGTCGATCACGAGCGGGTCGTGCGTGTTCGCGTGGTGTGACGCGGTGCGCACGGCGTCGATGCTCGCTTTGCCGCACAGTCCGCAGGAGGAGGTCATGTAGAAGTTGCGCTCGAGGCTCGGGTCGGGAGCGGCGACCCCTTTCGCGAGGGTCACGTCGAGCACGTTGAAGGTGTTCTCGCCCTCCTCGGTGACGCCCGCGCAGTAGCGGATGGCGGCGATCTCACCGGCGTGGGCGACGACGCCCTCGGAGATCAGGAATCCGGCCGCGAGATCGAAATCGTGACCCGGGGTGCGCATCGTGATGCTGAGCGACGTTCCGCCCACCCGAATCTCGAGCGGCTCCTCGACGGCGAGAACGTCTTCCCGGCGCGACAGTGTCGTCTCAGCGGGGTTCTCGCCCAGGGTGATCCGGGTGACCCGCTTCCTTGCGGTGATTCTTCCCATGTCCAATACCTATCACGATAGTGATGCGCTTCGACCCGCGTCTTAGAGTGTTCGGCATGATCGTCGACGCCCTCATTCTCGCAGGGGGACGTTCGTCGCGGCTGGGCGATTCCGATAAGCAGAACTTGCTGATCGCCGGCGAGACCCTGTTGCGTCGCTCGGTCGGCGCGGTGCGGCGCTCCGGCGCGCGTCAGGTCATCGTCGTCGGCGACGAGGGCGTGGATGACGTACCCGCCGTTCGTGAGGATCCTGCGTTCGCCGGTCCCGTCGCCGCGATCGCGGCCGGGCTTCGCGCTCTGCCGGGAGACGCCGAAGCGGTGCTGGTGATCGCCTGCGACATGCCCGCAGTCGACGCCGCGCTCCCCGTTCTGCTGACGGCGTTCATGGGTGACGGAGTGATCGCGGTCGATCGTGGTCGTCGCCAACACCTGGCGATCGTCGTGCGCTCGGCGGCCCTCGAGTCGGCGATCGACCAGCTGCCGTCGGTCGTCGACGCCTCGATGCGTGCGCTCCTGGGTAGCCTCGATCTCGTCGAGGTTGCTGTTCCCGAGGGGTCCACCGACGACATCGACACCTGGGACGACGCCGCACGTTTCGGCGCCGCGCCCGCACCGACAGGAGCCCCCGCATGACCACGCACGATTCCGACCGCCCCGACGAGACCCTTCGAGAGCCTCAGGACGGCGCCGACGGCATCCTCGCGGACTGGTCGGCCGAGGTGCGCTCCGCTCTCGGGATCGACGCGGATGTCGACATCCGCTCCGTCTTGGGACTCGCGGGCGTCGTCGCGCACTCCGTCGTACGACCCGCGGCGCCGCTGACCACCTATCTCGTCGGATTCGTCGCCGGACGAGCCTCAGCGCTCGGCGAAGACCCTGCAGCGGCCGCCGACGAGGCGACTCGGATCGCCAAAGACCTGGCGGCCCGCCGACC
>CAZCEE010000136.1:0-6493 GCA_964497165.1 uncultured Schumannella sp.
TGCTGCTCATCGGCTCGGTGTACGCCGGCATCGCCGACCGCGCCCTCGAACTCGGCGTCGCTGCGGTGCACGAACGCACGTCGCTGAAGACCGGATTGACCTACGCGAGCGACCCCGACATCCGCTGGCGGCTCGCGGATGCCGCGCTCGCCCTCGACGCGCTACGCCCCGACCTCGAGACGCTGGCAGCGGATGTCGACACCCTCGTCGATCACGGCGGCGACTGGTTCCGCCTGCTCACCGGCGCGAAACACCGCGCGACCGAGACCGCACGTCGCGTCGTCGACCAGTCGATGCGGGTCGCTGGCGGCAACGGGTACCGCTCGTCGAGCGAACTCGCGCGGCTGCAGCGCGACGTGCTCGCCGGCATCTACCACCCGTCCGACACCGAGTCGGTGCACTCCACCGTCGCGACCAACCTGTTGGGACCGATCGCATGAAGCTGGCAACACTCCGCCGCGATGGAGACACCGTGGCGGTCCGTCTCGACGAGGACGGCGCGGTCGAGATCGCCGGGTTCACCGACGTCGGCGCGCTGCTCGCCGACCCCGACTGGCGAGCGATCGCCGAGCACGCCGCGGGGCGGTTCCTGCCGGTGGGCGACATCCCCGACGACGCCTGGGCGCCGGTCGTGCCCGCGCCGCGCAAAATCGTCTGCGTCGGCGTGAACTACCGCGAACACATTCGCGAGATGGGTCGCGAGGAGCCGGACTTTCCGACGCTCTTCACGAAGTACCCGGAGTCGCTCATCGGCGCCGGCGACGCGATCGTGCTTCCCCCGCACGCGGCCGAAATGGTCGACTGGGAGGCCGAACTCGCGGTCGTCATCGGCTCGCACGTGCGCCGAGCCGACGAGTCCACCGCGGCCGCGGCGATCGCCGGCTACACGGTGCTCAACGACGTGAGCATGCGCGACTGGCAGAACCGCACACTGCAGTGGTTGCAGGGCAAGAGCTTCGAGAACTCCACCCCGGTCGGCCCGGTGCTTGCGACGGTCGACGAGGTGCCGGCATCCGCTCGCATCACCACCGAGGTCGACGGCGAGCTGCTGCAAGACGGCCGCATCGACGACCTCGTTTTCGGACCGGCGGCGATCGTCTCCTACATCTCGCAGGTCTTTCCGCTCGACCCGGGTGACATCGTCGCGACGGGCACCCCGGGCGGCGTCGGTCACGCCCGCACGCCCCCGCGCTACCTCGCCCCGGGGCAGGTCGTCGTGACGACGATCGAGGGAATCGGGTCACTGGGCAACACCGTCGTCGCCGGGGAGAACTATCGCTCAAGCAGGTAGCGCCGTCGGGAGACGGTGCTGGCGGCGGCTACAGCCACCAGCAGCACACCGGCGGCGAGACCGAGCGGAGACCAGTCAGGTGCCGCGACTCGCACGGCACTGAACGGCGCGACGCTCAGCGAGGTGACCTTCGCGGCCGGGTCGGCGGCGGGTGCCGCGGGAGCCGCGGCAGCGGCGACCGGGTAGTTGGCGAAGACTTGCACGCCTCGAGGTGGGGGGTGGGGGTGGGGTCGTGCATCCCTCATCGTCACCCCCCGGCATGTGCGCGAGGCGGCTCCGGCCTAACTGGGGGTGAGGCGGCGCCGACGGATGATGGTCGAGAGGCCCGCGACCACAACGGCAGCGACACCGGCAACCAGCCCCCACCACTCGGGGCCGATCCCGTCGTCACCCGGAGGAGGGGTCGCGGTGACCGCTTCTCGTTGACTCGAGGGCGACGCGGTCGGCGTCGGCGTCGAAATCGGCGCCTCAGTGGCCGTCGGGGTCGGGGTCGCGGCGGCGGTCTCGTCCGGTGCCACTTCGTCGGATGCCGCTTCGTCGGGCGCTGCCGGCGCGGGCTGCGGTGCCGGAGCCGGCGGCGGTGCGGGCGCGGCAGGACCTACATGACCGGGGTACCTGGCGAACACCTGCACGCCCCAGGTGGTGCCGCCCGAACTGAGGAAGGCGATCCCGATGTCGGTGAAGTTGCCGAGGATGTTGGCGCGGTGACCCGACGACCCCATCCAGCCGTCGTGCATCGCGGCGCCCGTCGGATGCCCCTGCGCGACGTTCTCCCCGGCGGCGCTCCAGCCGCCGGGAATCTGGCTCGCGTAGTCGGGGTTGTGCGCCATCGTGCCGTTGGCGGCCATCGTCGCGGCCCAGTTCGCGGCGACCTGGTCCATTGCGGGGTTGCGGATGAGTCCCGCTTGCCCGTTCGCCCAACGCGCCTGGTTGACGAGCGCGTAGATGTCGTCGGCAGGAGCAGCGGATGCCGCGGCGCTGGGCGCGAGCGACAGACCCAGGGCGATGAGTACCGCCATCGCCGCGCGTCGAATCACGGCAGCCAGCCTTCCTCGTGGAGCCACGCGGCGCAGAGGTCGGTCCACTGGCGCGCGTCGCCATCGCCCTCCGCGCGGGCGAGGTTGAGGCCGTGTCGGCCCTGCGGGAAGACGTGCAGCGCGTGCCGCACCCCGGCGGCGGCGAGCGCCATCCCGAGCAAGTAGCTGTGCTGCACGGAAACTGCGGCATCCGCGGCGGTGTGCCAGACGAAGAACGGCGGAGCGTCGGGGGTGACGAGAAGGTCGACGCTCGTCGCCGCCCGCAGGTCGGGGGAGGCATCGGCGCCGAGCAGGGTCTCGCGCGACACCTGATGGGTCGGCAGCATCATCGACACGACCGGGTAGCAGAGGATGGCGAGGTCGACCCGCTCGCGCTCCGACGCTCCGGGGGCGAGGGTCGCGTACCCGGCGGCGTGCCCACCTGCCGAGAAGCCGAGCAACGCGATCCGGTCGGCCCCTGCATCCCGCCTGGCGCGGATCTCGCCGCGCACCGCCTCCAGCACGGCCGGGTGCCGGGTGTTCACCGGGTAGGCGAAGTAGCTCGCCGACATCCCGAGGCTTTCGAGCCACGCCACGACCGTCGTGGACTCGTTGTCGGAGATGCGGGTATAGCTCCCGCCCGGCAGCACGATCACGTGGTCACGGGTCACTCGTCCATCCTTCGCTATTTGCCCGAAAAGGGGCACTCAGCGCGACCCGAGTGCCCCATTTCGGGCAAACAGCCGCAGTTGGGGAGAGGATCCCGCGGCGGCCACCGCCACAGCGCCGCCGCGGGATGTCGAGGGGCTTGGCGTCAGCGAGCTCGAGGCGTCAGCCGCTCGAGCTGGGTGACGTGCTTCGGGTTGAGTTCCTCGAGTGAGGCGACGCCGAGCAGCTTCATCGTGCGCACCAGTTCGGTGCTGAGAATCTCGATCGTGCGGTCGACACCGCGGCGCCCGCCGGCCATGAGGCCGTAGAGGTAGGCACGGCCGATCATCGTGAATCTCGCCCCCAGGGCAACCGAGGCGACGATGTCGGCGCCGCTCATGATGCCGGTGTCGACGCCGATTTCGACGTCCTTGCCGACCTCGCGCGCCACGTCGGGCAGCAGGTGGAAGGGGATCGGCGCCCGGTCGAGCTGCCGCCCGCCGTGGTTGGAGAGGATGATGCCGTCGACCCCGAGCCCCGCAAGCTTCTGCGCATCCTCGACGTTCTGCACGCCCTTGATGACGATCTTGCCCGGCCACATTTTGCGGATCACGTCGAGGTCGTCGTAGGAGATCGTCGGATCCATCGCGGCGTCGAGCAGCTCGCCGACCGTGCCCCCGGTCGTCGACAGGGAGGCGAACTCGAGCTTCGGGGTGGTCAGGAAGTCCCACCACCACCAGGGCCGCGGAATCGCGTTGAGAATCGTGCCGACGGTGAGGGCAGGCGGGATCGAGAAGCCGTTGCGCTTGTCGCGCAGCCGGGCCCCGGCGACCGGGGTGTCGACGGTGAACTGCAGGGTGTCGAAGCCCGCCGCCGCCGCCCGTTCGACCAGCCCGTACGAGATGTCGCGGTTGCGCATCACGTAGAGCTGGAACCAGTTGCGCCCGTCGGGGTTCGCGGCCTTCACGTTCTCGATCGACGTCGTGCCGAGGGTCGACAGGGTGAACGGGATCCCCGCCGCCCCCGCCGCACTCGCGCCCGCCAGTTCGCCCTGTGTCTGCATGAGCCGCGTGAATCCGGTCGGCGCGATCGCGAACGGCAGCGCCGACGGCCCGCCGAGGATCGTCGACGAGGTGTCGACGTCGGCCGCCGGCCGCAGGATCGAGGGGATGAGCTCGACGTCTTCGAATGCCTGGCGCGCGCGCGTCAGCGACAGCTCCTGCTCGGCGGCACCGTCGGTGTAGTCGAAGGCGGCCTTCGGGGTGCGGCGCTTCGCGATCAGGCGCAGGTCGTGGATGGTGAGGGCGCTCTGCAGGCGTCGCTCAGTGGCGCTCCAGACGGGCTTCTTGAACTTCAGCAGCTCGAAGATCTGGGCCGGGCGGGGAACCTGACGGCTCTGCTTCTGGGGATCGCGTGACATGGGTGTTTCCTTAGTGGGTCTCGTCGTAGTGCGCGAGCAGGGCGGCCCCGGCGGCGTCGATGTGGGCACGGGCGAGGTCAGCGGCCGTCTCGGGTTCGCCCGCCGTGACCGCGTCGAGGATGCGCTGGTGCTGCGCGGCGACCTCCGTCACCGGCAACAGGTGGTGCGCCTGCACCTGCCCGATGCACAGTTCGATCTCGCCCATGAGGGTGGCGTGCATGCGGGCGAGCCGGGAGCTGGGCGATCCGGCAACCAAGGCACGGTGGAAGGCGGCGTCTTGAGCGGCGAAGGCGCCGCCGGTGCGCGCAACGCCGAGCAACTCGCGGTGCGCGCTGAGGGCGTCGGCCGGGATCGTGCCACCCCTGGCGAGGGATGCCGTGGCAGCCGCCTCGATGAGACGGCGAGTCGCGAAGAGGTCGACGATGTCGTCGCGGCTGAGTTCCGGCACGCGGGCGGCGCGGTGCGCTTCGCGACGCAGCAGCCCGTCGGCGACGAGCCGCTCGAGTGCGAGCTTCGCGGTGGGCCGTGCGACTCCGAACCGCAGGGCGATGGCGGACTCGGTCAGCGTCGAACCGGGCGGCACGGACTGGTCGATGATGCGAGCCCTGAGCGTGGTGAAGATCGCATCCGGCATCGTCGCGGGTTGGAGTGACATTGTTAGACAATCTAACAGATTGGCTAACAATCGTCGAGCACTCGGGCGAGGTCGACCCCAGGACGTTTCGGGGGGTTCACCCCACGGCGCAACCTCGCGCCAGCTGGCAGCGTTGGCCGCATGAAGCCTCGCGTCCTTGCCCTCGCCGCCCTCGCTACCCTCACCGCCGTCGCCCTCACCGGGTGTGTTCGGCTCGGACCGATGTCGTCCTCCACCCCCGAGATCGACGACGTCTCCGCCGTCGTGCTCGACACCAGCGGCGACCTCACCATCACCGAAGGGGACCCGTCGCTCACGATCCACGCGCCCGCGAACATCCTCGAGCGCCTCACCTCAGAGGTGCGTGACGGCGTGCTCGTGCTCGGCCGCCGCCCCGGCTTCGCGCCGTTCGGATTCGGCGAGATCCGCTACGAGCTCACCGTTTCCAGCCTCGAGTCGATCGAGGTCAATGGGTCGGGCGACGTCGACTCGACGGTCTCCGGCGACGAGCTGACGATCGAGATCAGCGGGTCGGGCGACGTCACCGTCACGGGCGTCGACGCCGACGCCGTGGAGCTACGGATCGTCGGATCCGGCGATGTCGAACTCGAGGGCGACGCGAACTCGCTCGACGTCGACATCACCGGCTCGGGTGAAGTCGACTCCGACGACCTCGAGGTGCGCGACGCCACCGTATCGATCAGCGGATCCGGCGAGGTGAAGCTCTACGTCACCGACACGCTCAACGTGGAGATCGCGGGCAGCGGCAGCGTGCGCCATCGCGGCGGAGCGACCGTCGAATCCGAGATCTCAGGATCAGGTGACGTCGAGTCCGACGACTAGACGGGGTTTCGACACGCGCCCGTTGGGCGCTACTCAACCACCGAGGTTGCGCGGCGGAGGATCGACTCTGCGTGGCGCAGCACCGGGCCATCGATCATCCGACCCTCGTACTGGAAGACGGCACCTCCCGTGGCCGCGGCACCCAGAAGTCGGCGGGCGGCGGCGACCTCCTCGGGGGTAGGCCGGTAGGCGTCGCGGATCACGGCGACATGCGAAGGATGGATGCACGCGGTCGCCGCGAACCCGCTCGCGGCCGCGTCTTCCGCCTCGGCCCGCAACCCGTCGAGGTCGTCGATGGCGAGGTGCACGGCGTCGATCGCCGGGATGCCGGCCGCCCCGGCGGCGAGCAGCACCGTCGCGCGGGCCTGGCGGGCGACATCCCGGTAGGCGCCATCGCGGTTCCGGCTCGACGTGCCGCCGATCGATGCGACGAGGTCTTCGGCGCCCCACATGAGCGCGACGACATCGGGCCGGCGGGCGAGGTCGCGCGCATCGAGCACCCCGACGGCGGTCTCGCACAGCGCGATGACGTCGAACCCCAGCACGGGCGGGAGGGCCGCGTCGGCCTTCGCGACCATGATGCGGCGATAGGGCGTTGCGGCGAGCGCGGCGAGGTCGGTCGCGAAGTCGGCGCTCGACGG
>CAZCEE010000137.1:0-6480 GCA_964497165.1 uncultured Schumannella sp.
CCCGCGAGGAATGTCGAGATGCGCGTGCGGGCGCCGGAGGCCTTCACGTTGATCATCGTCTGGCCGATCATCGCGCAGCCGCCCATGCCGCCGAAGAATCCGGAGAGCACGTTGCTGACGCCCTGCGCCCACGCCTCGCGCGTCTTGCGGGAGTGGGTGTCGGTGATGTCGTCGACGAGTTTCGCCGTCATGAGCGACTCGAGCGGGCCCACCGCCGCCATCGCGAGCGCGAACGGCGCGATGATCGTGAACGTCTCCCAAGTGAGCGGCACGTTCGGGATGAAGAGCTCCGGCAGGCTGCGCGGCAGTTCGCCCTGGTCGGCGACGGTGGGAACGGCGAAGCCGAACACAATCGCGGCACCGGTGAGCAACATGATCGCGACCAGTGGGGCGGGCACGATCTTGGTCAGGCGCGGCATGACCACCATGATCAGGATGCCGACCCCGACGAGCGGGTACACGAGCCACGGCACGCCCAGCAGGTGGGGCACCTGTGCGATGAAGATGAGGATCGCGAGCGCGTTGACGAATCCGACCATGACGCTGCGCGGGATGAAGCGCATCAGCTTCGCGACGCCGATGACCCCGAGCACGACCTGGAAGAGTCCGGCGAGGATGACCGTGGCGATGAAGTAGTCCATGCCGTAGTCGCGCGCGACCGGGGCGATGACGAGGGCAACGGCTCCGGTGGCGGCGGTGATCATCGCCGGGCGTCCGCCGAGGAAGGCGATCGACACCGCCATCACGAACGACGAGAACAGGCCAACGCGCGGGTCGACTCCGGCGATGATCGAGAACGAGATCGCTTCGGGGATGAGCGCGAGCGCGACGACGAGACCGGCGAGCACCTCACGGGTCAGGATGCGGGCGAGCGAAGAGCGGTGAGCACCGAGGGCTCCGGGCGGTAGCGGGCGCGGTCGGTGGATGTTGCAGTCGTCACGAGGACGCCTCCAGAAGAGAAGATGGTCGGGCGTCGGCAGCGACAAGCTGCAACCCTACGACGAGATCGAGCTGGCGTGGGCGCCGGGTCGCGACGACGGCTACTGGGAGCGGCGGTTGATGAGGCGCGTCGGCATCATCGTGACGCGCGGCACGTCTTCGCCTTCGATCGAGCGGATGAGCAGTTCCACCATCGTGCGACCTACCCCGCCCTCGTCCTGGTCGACCGTCGTGAGCGACGGGGTCGCGCGCGCCGCGAAGTAGTCGTTGTCGAAGGTCACGACCCCGAGGTCACGCGGCACGACGACCCCGCGACGGCGCAGAACCGACATCGCACCGTCGGCCATCTGAGCGGATGCCGCGAAGAGTCCGTCGATAGCCACGCCACGGTCCAACAGGCGCTCCATCGCAGCAGTTCCGGATTCCGGCGTGAAGTCGCCATGCTCGACGAGGTCGGCCGACAGCCCGGCGTCGGAGAGCGCGGCGCGCCAGCCCTCAAGTCGGTCGAGCCCAGCGGTCATATCGGTCGGGCCGGCGATCGTCGCGATGCTGCGGCGCCCGGAGGCGACCAGCAGCGACACGACGTCGCGCGCCGCCGTGGTGTTGTCGACGTCCACGTAAACCGGCTCGGGACCGTCGTCGTGCCGGTCCGGACGACCACCGAAGACCACGGGGAGGGTGCGCGACAGAGCGACGTAGGAACGGTCGTCGGAGTGGTGGGAGAGGATGAGCGCGCCGTCGACGTTGCCCGACTGCAGGTAGCGGCGGCTCTTCTCGGGATCGGTCTCCGATGCGATGAGCAAGGTGAGCGTGTAGTCGGTCTCGGCGAGCCGTAGCGCTGCGCCCTGGATCACCGAGGCGAAGTAGGGGTCGGCGAAGAAACGGGCGGTGTTCTCCGGGATGACCAGGGCGATCGCCTGCGTGCGCCGACTCGCGAGGGAGCGCGCCGCCCGGTTGGGCACGTAGCCGAGTTCTTCGATCGCCTTGTTCACGGCGGCGAGTGCCTCGGGGGTCACCTTCGGGGAGTCGTTGATGACACGGGACACCGTCGACCGCGACACCCCCGCGAGGGCGGCGACCGTCTCCAGCGTCGGGGTCCCTGCGGGAGTAGCCCGCGACTCAGGTGCCTCGGTTGTCACGGAGTGATCCTAGGCCCGCGTCCGTCGGCCAGGTGAGCGGCATCCTGGATCACTTCGGTGAATCCGAGGGTCATGGGGTGAATCTAGCCAGCGGGGAGGGCAGCGCCCGGCTCTCGATGATCGACCTGTAAGCGATTGCGCTGTCCTTGAGCGTGCGCGTCTGAGTGTCGTAGTCGACGCGCACGATGCCGAACCGCTTGTCGTAACCCCATGCCCACTCGAAGTTGTCCATGAGCGACCAGTAGAAGTACCCGCGCACTGGCACCCCGCGGTCGATCGCATCAAGGGTCGCCCCCAGGTGTGCCTCGAGGAAGGTCACGCGCTCGGCGTCGTGCACGCCGCCGTCGTCGGCGACGACATCGTCATAGGCGGCGCCGTTCTCGGTGACGGCGAGGTCGACCCCGGCCGGTCCGGTGTACTCGTCGTGGATGCGCTGCAGCAGCCGCGTGAGGCCCTCGGGCTGCACCTCCCACTGCATCGCCGTGAGAGGCAGGTCGCGCACGTGCCAGTGCACGCCGTCGGCCGCGGGGAAAGGCGAGCGCTTGGGACGCTCGGAGGGCGCGGCGGTCGACATCGTCTGTCCCGCGGGCGGGGTCGCCCCGACGAGTTCGCCGTGGTAGTAGTTCACACCCAACAGGTCGATCGGGGCCGAGATGGTCGCCAGATCGCCGGGCAGAACCACTGAGTCGAAACCGAACTCCGCCACATCCGCGAGAACATCAGCCGGGTAGGCGCCGCGGAAGATCGGGTCGAGGAAGAACCGGTTGAACTGCCCGTCGATGCGACGGGCGGCATCGAGGTCGCCCGAATCGGTCGGGTCGACCGGGTCGGCGACGGTGAGGTTCAGGGTGATCCCCAGACTCAGCTCGGGATCGCGACGACGCAGCTCCTGCACGACGAGGCCGTGGCCGAGCAGGAGGTGGTGGCCCGCGGCGAGACCGGCGGCGGGTTCCTGACGGCCCGGAGCGTGCTCGCCCCCGATGTAGCTGAGGAACGACGAGCACCACGGCTCGTTGAGCGTCGTCCAGGAGGTCACGCGATCGCCGAGGGCGTCATGCACCGCCATCGCGTAGTCGAGGAAGCGGTAGGCGGTGTCGCGGGCGGGCCAGCCACCCTTCTCCTCGAGGGCTTGAGGCAGATCCCAGTGGTAGAGCGTGAGCCAGGGGTGGATGCCCGCACCGAGGAGTTCATCGACCAGGCGCGAGTAGAAGTCCAGCCCGGCCGCGTTCGCGGACCCGCCGTCAGGGCAGACGCGCGCCCATGAGGTGGAGAAGCGGTAGGTCTGCAGGCCGAGGTCGGCCATCAGCGCGACGTCGTCACGGTATCGGTGGTAGTGGTCGCACGCGACATCCCCGTTGTCCATGCCGACGACCGCACCGGGGATGCGGCTGAAGGCATCCCAGATCGAATCGCGCCGACCGTCCTCGTGGGCGGCTCCCTCGATCTGGTACGCGGCCGTGGCCGCGCCGAAGAGGAAGTCCGCCGGGAAGGCCCGGGCTGCGAGCGCTGAAATGGAGTCAGTCTTCACCCTTGACACGGTGCTCATGCCCCTACCCCTTGACCGCGCCGGCCATGATGCCGCTCACCAACTGCCTGCCCGCGAAGATGAAGAGCAGGAGCAGCGGGATCGTGGCGAGCACGACTCCGGCGAGCACAATCGAGTAGTCGACAAAGTAGTTGGACTGCAGCAGCGAGAGTGCGACCGGCAGCGTCGGGTTCTGGCGGTCGAGAACGATGAACGGCCAGAAGAAATTGTTCCAGGCACCCACGAAGGTGAACAGGAAGAGCATTGCCGCCGCGGGTCGCGCCGCGGGCACGCCCACCGTCCAGAAGATGCGGATCATCGTCGCGCCGTCGATGCGGGCCGCCTCGATCAGCTCGTCAGGCACCGCCTGACGCAGATACTGCGTCATCCAGAACACCCCGAAGGCGCTCGTCAGCGCCGGCACGATGATGGCGCCGATCTGGCCCGTCCAACCGAGGTCGGAGAACAGGATGTACAGCGGTACGACGCCGAGCTGTTGGGGGACCGCCATCGTGGCGACGACGAAGGCGAGCAGTGCCACACTGCCCCGGAACCGCAGCTTGGAGAAGGCCCAGCCTGCGAGGGTCGAGGTGATCACGACGGCGGCCGCGATCAGGAACGACGAGTAGATCGAGTTCCACAGCGCGGGCCAGAAGTTGACCGCGGGGTTGCTGACGACGGAGAGGGCGTTGTCGATGAAGTTGCCGCCCGGCCACCACGGCCGCTCGCGAAGTGACGACGCGTCGCCCGAGCCGATGACGAACGACCACCAGAGCGGGAACGCCGCGCTGACGAAGACGACGGTCAGGCCCACATAGGTCCAGACGCCGGGCCGGTAGCCGCGGATGTGGATGGTGCGCTGGCGATGACGCTCAGACACGCGGGTCTTCTCGACGGCAGGGGTGCTCATCGGGCGACCTCCTTTCGGTTGCGACGACTCGGCGTGCGGCTTCGGTAGCCTTCGCCACGCACGAGCGTGCGGGTGACGAGCAGATTGAGAAGGCCGATCAAGAGGATGATGACGAACAGGATCCAGGCCATCGCGGCGGCGCGGCCGAAGTTCCACTGGCCCCAGCCGATGTCATAGAGGTACAGGGTGATCGTGAGCCATTGCTGCCCGGCGCCCCCGCGACCGAACTGGTCGAAGACGCGAGGCTCGTCGAAGATCTGCAGACCGCCGATCGTCGCGGTGATGATGACGAAGATGAGCGTGGGCCTGAGCGAGGGCAGTGTGATGCTCATGAACTGGCGGAACAGGCCCGCGCCGTCGACGGTCGCGGCCTCGTAGTAATCGCGGTTCACCGCCTGCATCGCGGCGAGCAGGATGAGGGTGTTGTAGCCCGTCCACCGGTAGTTGACCATGGTCGCGATCGCGACGTGGCTCCAGAACGGTTCCTTGTGCCACTGGATGGCCGGCAGCCCCAGATCGGTGAGGAAGCCGTTGACGAGCCCGAAGTTGTCGGCGAAGACGACATTGAAGATGAGTCCGACCGCCACGGGAGCGACGACGAAGGGGACCAGCACGCCCATGCGCCAGAAGGTCTTGGCGCGGATGTTGCGGTCGAGCATCGACGCGATGAACAGAGCCAAGAGCAGCTGGGGCACCGTGGAGATCAAGAAGATGCTGAAGGTGTTGCGCAGGGCGGTCCAGAAGTGGGGCTGCTGCAGGATCCAGAGGTACTGATCGAAGCCGACGAACTGCCCGCTGCCGCGCACGAGATCCCAGTCCTGGAAGGAGATCACCGCGGTGAAGATGATGGGGAAGAGGCCGACGACCAGAAACATCAGGAAGAACGGCGAGATGTAGAGGTAGGGCGAGAACTTGAGGTCCCACCGGCTCAACCGGTGCGAGAACGAGATGACCCGAACCGGCGGGCGGCTCTTTGTCGAGACGGTGCTCATGGCGTGGCTTTCAGGTGCGTCGGACCGGGTGGAGGTGAACGGGAGAGGGGTGCGGACCGAGCCAGCGGCCCGCACCCCGTGGTGTTGAGCTAGAACGTGGTGAGCTAGAAGGCCGAGACCTCGGTCACCCAGGTGTTCCAGCTGGTGTCGGCGTCTTCGAGACCGTCGAACACGCGGGTCACGGCGTTCTGCAGAGCGTCGTGGAACTGGAAGTACTGCGGTCCCTTGAACGTCGCGACCGTGATGGCCTCGGCGCGGGCGGTGAGGATCTCACCGGTGGGGGCGTTGTTGAAGTACTCGTTCGTCGCCGCGGCGAGATCGTCGCTGGCGAGCGCGTCGACCTGGCTCGGGAAGGTGCCCGCGTTGGCGAACGCCTTCATCTGGGTCTCGGGCGAGGTCAGCCAGGCAGCGAGCTCGCTCGCGGCCTCCACGTTGGCGCCGTTGGCCGGAACGGTCAGGTACGAACCGCCCCAGTTTCCGCCGCCGCCGGGGAACGCGTCAGCGATGTCCCAGCCCGTGGTCTCGGCCGCGTTGCCCGAGATGACACCGAGCATCCAGCCGGGGCAGAGCATCGTGGCGAACTCGCCACTGGCGAGGGAGGCGAACCAGTCCTCGCTCCACTGGCCCGAGTAGGCCGCGATCGGAACGGCCTGTGAGGTCACGGCCTCGTACGCCGCCTGGATGTCAGCGTTCTCGGTCGCGACGATCGAGCCGTCGGTCTCCTCGTACGCGATTTCGAGCTGGTTCACCATGCCCTGGAGCACGGAGTTGGCCGAGTCGATGAACGGCTTGCCCGTGGCGGCCGTGTAGTCGGCGCCGATCTGGAAGAAGTTGTCCCAGTCGCCGTCGAACAGCGCGGCGACCTCGCCGCGGTCGGTCGGCAGACCGGCCGCGCCGAACAGGTCGGCGCGGTAGCAGATGCCCTGCGGGCCGATGTCGGTGCCGTACGCGATGAGGTTGCCGGCGGAGTCGGTC
>CAZCEE010000138.1:0-6424 GCA_964497165.1 uncultured Schumannella sp.
TCATCGGCCCCGACGCGGCCCTGATGATCGACGCCAACCAGGTGTGGGACGTGCCGGAGGCGATCGAGTGGGTGAACGCGCTCGCGCAGTTCAAGCCGCTGTGGATCGAAGAGCCGACGAGCCCCGACGATGTGCTCGGGCACGCCGCCATCCGTCGCGCCGTCGCGCCGATCGGCGTCGCCTCGGGGGAGCACGGCATGAATCGCGTGCTGTTCAAGCAGATGTTCCAGGCCGAAGCCCTCGACTTCTGCCAGCTCGACTCCGCCCGGCTCGGCAGCGTCAACGAGATCCTCGCCGTGTACCTGATGGCCAAGAAGTTCGGCGTGCCGGTCTGCCCGCACGCCGGCGGCGTTGGGCTGTGCGAGCTGGTGCAACACCTCTCGGTGTTCGACTACGTCGCCGTCTCGGGAACCCTCGAGAACCGGGTGACGGAGTACGTCGACCACCTGCACGAGCACTTCGTCGATCCGTGCATCGTCGAAGACGGCGCCTATCGGCTGCCGATGGCGCCGGGCTACAGCGCCGAGATGCACCCCGCGTCGATCGAGGCGTTCCGGTTCCCGGACGGGGACTACTGGACGGGTGCGGCCAGCGAGTCGTCATCGTGGAGGAAGTCCTCGATCGCCAGTAGGTGATGGCTCATCTGCAGCCGAGCCCGGTCGGGGTCGCGCGCGGTGACGGCGGCGAGGATGGCCGCGTGCTCGTGGTAAGCCGTGCGCAGCTGCTCTTCGTGCTGGAGGCCGAACGTCCGCCGAGCCAGCGCGGTACGGTCGGCCAGCGCTTCGATCAGCGCCGCGAGCGCGCCGTTGTCGGACGCGTTCGCGAGGATGCGGTGAAAGGCGAGGTCGGCTTTCAGCACAGCCTCATGATCGATCTCGCCGCTCTCGAAGACGAGTTCGTGCATGCCGTCGAGCAGGGCGCGGGCCTCGGCGATGGCGTCGTCGCCGATCTGTAGCGCGGCGCGCGCGACTGCCTCGGATTCGAGAACCCGGCGCACAGTGTGCAGGTCGTGCCGGTGTTCCGGCCCTTGAAGATCGACCATGAACGCCATCGGCGCGAGCAGCAGCGTGGAGTCGAGCGAGGTGACGTAGGTGCCGTCGCCCTGGCGGGTCTCGAGCACCCCCATGATGCAGAGGGCGCGCACCCCCTCGCGCAGCGAGCCGCGGGAGACGCCGAGCACCTCGGCGAGATCCTTCTCGATCGGCAAGCGGGACCCGGCCTTCAGGTCGCCGCGGGTGATCATCCCCTTGATGCTCTGAACGACGACGTCGGTCTGCGACAGCCCCGCCGGGAGGGCACTCGCCACGACGTCATCAGCACTGGTCACCTCGCCATGATAGGGCTGATCGGGACATAGATCAGATGAAAGTGGGATGCTCTCGGCGCATGCTTTCGCCCGATAAATCTGACCTTTACCGGACATAGCAAGGAAGTGACGGGGAAACTGGCGCAAGACAGCGCTAGACATCAGATGATTTTCTGGTTAGAGTCGCCCCATTCAGCAAGGAGGCTGTACGAGGTGTCTGACCCCCGTCCCACCCCCGCGCCAACCGAGAGTGCTCGGCAGGCCGACGCCGCAACGGCGCCGGAAGCCGCGCGTGCTCGCCTGGTCGGTGGGCTGCTGACGCTGCTGCGTCTGGGTCCGCTGCTGATCCTCGTGATCATGATCGCGGTGCTTGCGGGACTCTCGCCGGTGTTCTTCACACCCGGCAACCTCGGCAACGTGCTGACCCAGAGCGCAGCGATCGCGATCCTCGCCATCGGGCAGTTGCTCGTCATCCTCACCCGCGGCATCGACCTCTCAGTCGGATCGACCCTCGCGCTCGCCGCCGTCGTCGGGGCGTTGGTCTACGCCGAGACGAACTCCGGATTCGCCACCGTGCTCGCCATGGTGTTCACCGGCGCCCTCGTCGGCGCGGTCAACGGCTTCGGCTACGTGTACGGCAGGCTGCCGCATCCGTTCATCGTCACGCTCGCCACCCTCAGCATCGCGCGCGGTCTCGCGCTCGGCTTGGCGGGCGGTCAGCCGATCTCGGGCATGCCCGAGGTCGTCACCACGATGGGCGGCGGCTCGGCAGCGTGGCTGGCATCCTGGTTCCCCAACGCGGCGTTCCTCGTCGCCGGAGTGGCGATCATCGTCACCCTCATGCTGCGCAACATGGTGTGGGGCCGCTGGATCTACGCGGTCGGCGGCAGCCCCGAGGGCGCCCGTAACCTCGGTGTTCCCCGCAACGGCGTGATCGTGTCGGTCTACATCATGAGCGGCCTGCTCGCCGGGGTCGCGGCGATCATCACCGCCGGTCGGCTCAACGCCGGCTCCCCGACGTTCGGCCAACTCGCCGAACTCGACGCCATCGCGGCCGTCGTCATCGGCGGCGCCAGCTTCCTCGGCGGCCGCGGCAACGTCGGCAACGCCCTCATCGGCGCCCTGATGATCGGCGTGATCCGCAACGGCATGAACCTGCTCAACGTCGAAGCGTTCCTGCAGCTCATCGTGATCGGCGTGGTCATCTTCCTCGCCGTCGAGTCCGACGTCATCCGCACCCGGCTCGAGGCGCGGTTCCGAGTTCTCAAGGCGGCGGCAGCATGACCGACACCCCGACCCTCGTCGTCACCGGT
Organism: uncultured Schumannella sp.; assembly: GCA_964497165.1. Taxonomy (GTDB): domain Bacteria; phylum Actinomycetota; class Actinomycetes; order Actinomycetales; family Microbacteriaceae; genus Pseudolysinimonas_A. Next base: position 2,620 of record CAZCEE010000138.1, read on the forward strand.
GCAACCAAGCGCTTCGGTGCCGTGCACGCCCTCGACGATGTCTCGCTGCACGTGCGCTCCGGCGAGATCCTCGCCCTGCTCGGCGACAACGGCGCGGGCAAGTCAACGCTCATCAAATGCATCAGCGGGGTTCACCGCCTCGACGCCGGAACCATCGAGGTCGACGGCGCCGGGCTGAACCTGACCAGCCCGGCGGTCGCCCGAGCCGCCGGAATCGAGACGGTCTACCAAGACCTCGCCCTTTTCGACAACCTCGACACGACCGCCAATTTCTTCGTCGGCCGCGAAGAGGCGGTGCCTGCCTGGCTGCCTCGCGGGCTGCGATGGATGAAGCAGAAGCAGATGACCGCGCACTCCACCGAACTGGTGGGGCGGCTGAAGATCAACCTTCCCCAGCGGGCCGCGCAGGTCGGCATGATGTCGGGTGGCCAGCGGCAGGCGATCGCCGTCGCACGTACGGCGGCTTTCGCCTCGCGCGTCGTCATCCTCGACGAGCCGACGGCGGCCCTCGGGCTCCGGGAGTCGCGCCAGGTGCTCGACCTCATCCTCAGACTCCGTGACGAACGGTGTGCGGTGATCGTCATCTCGCACGCCATGGATCACGTGATGGAACTCGCCGACCGCGCGGTCGTCATGCGCCGGGGCCGCGTGGTCGGTGAAGAAGTCCCCACACCTGCGAACCGAGCTCGCCTCATCTCGCTCATCGTCGGAGGCGACGACTGAGCGGCACCCGGCCCCACAACCCCGGCAAACCACCTCAACCAAGAAAAGGAATGCGATGAAGAAGATGCGCTTTCTCGCTGCTGCCGCTGCAGCAGCCGTCGCGCTGTCGCTGACAGCGTGTAACACGCCCGCCCCCGGTGGCGACGACGATGTGATCCTCATCGGGTTCGCCACCAAGTTCCCGGTCGACTTCTTCGACATCATGGCGGATGCCGCGAAGGCCTGGGACGAGGCCGAACCCGGCGCGGAGGTCATCTTCGCTCAGGGTGAGAGCGGAACCGACGACGAGGGCATGATCGCGGCGATCCAGTCGTTCGTCACCCAGGGCGTCGACGCGATCGCGATCACGCCGACCAGCCCCGCCCTCGCCGACGAGCTGCAGAAGGCCGTCGACGCCGGAATCGCGGTCATCCTCATCGACAACGACATTCCGGACTGGGATGGCAAGACCGCAGTCGTCACGACCGACAACTACGTCGGTGGTCAGCTCGCGGGTACCTGGCTGGCTGAGAACCTGCCGGACGGTGCCACGCTGGCCATCCTGCAGGGCGTGTTGGGCAACCCGTCACTCGACGCCCGCGTCGAAGGGATGCTGGACACGCTCGGTGACGCTGCCGAGATCGTCGCCACCGTTCCGACCGACTGCGACCAGACCAAGGGTCTCGACGCCGGCCAGGACATCATCACGGCCAACCCCGGCCTTACTGCCATCTACGCGGCCTGCGGTCCCCCGCTGCTGGGTGCGTTGGAGGCCGTCAAGTCGGCTGGGCTCTCGGGTCTGATCACCGTCGGATTCGACGCGTCGCCTGACGAGGTGGCCTCGATTCTCGCGGGCGACCAGACGGCTTCGGTCGCGCAGTTCCCGGCCAAGATGGGAGAACTGGGTGTGCAGGCGGCGTTCGACGCCGCAAGCGGCAAGGACATCCCGGAGCTCATCGACACGGGCACCGAAATGGTGACCATCGAGAACGCGGCCGACTTCCAGTAATACCTCTTTCCCCCACCCCCCCGACACGCGCCGTCGTGTCGGTCGAGCTCCCCCTCTCGACCGACACGGCGGCCGTGCCACTGAACGGCCATGATTTCGAAGGAACGCAAGTGAACGCCTCACGCATCATCGACAGCCACGTGCACTTCTGGGATCGCGAACGGTTCACCACCCTCTGGCTGCAGGATGCGGATGAGGCGCTTCAGTCCTCCCACCTGCCGCGTGACCTCGACGCGACCGGCTGGTCGGCCGACGCGCTCGTTGCGGTGCAAGCCGATTGCGTGCCCGAGCAGGCCATCGCCGAGGCGCGTTGGTTCTCGGAGCTCGGAGTGGAGGGCGCCCCGGTCGGGGCCGTCGTCGCCTTCGCGCCTCTCGATGTGCCAGCGGGGCTGCCGGAACACCTCGCCGCGCTCGCGGGGCTGCCCCTCGTGGTCGGCGTGCGCCGCCTGCTCCAGGACGAGAAGCCGGAGCTCGCGACATCCCCAGAGTTCGTCACGGGCGTGCAGTCGCTGGCTGCATACGACTTCACGATGGACCTCTGCATCCGCCAACTCCATTTCCCGGCGGTGATCGAGCTCGTGGCGCAGTGCCCCGACGTGCAGTTCGTGCTCGACCACCTCGGCAAGCCGACGATCCGGGCCGACGCGTTCGACTCGTGGGCGGCCGACATGGCGCGGCTCGCGGCACTACCGAACGTCGTGGTGAAGCTGTCGGGGCTGTTGACCGAGGCATCGCCCGACCAGCGGACAACCGCGGCGCTCACCCCGTGGCTGCGCCACGCCCTCGACACCTTCGGGCCGGCCCGGTGCATGTTCGGCAGCGACTGGCCCGTGCTGAACCTCGGTGGAGGGGTCGAGCACTGGAAAGGTATGATGTTTGACGTGCTCGACGATTACAGCGCGTCCGAAGCGGCCGCCGTGTGGGGTGGCACCGCGCACGGAACCTATCTCTCCCGTACGCGTTCCGGGCGGAACCCCGCGTGATCCTCGCGCAACTCGGTGAGCCCGGAGCTCAGGTCCCCGTTGTGCAGGTCGACGGCACCAGCTTCGACCTCCGAGCTATCACCCCGGCCATCGATCGCCACTTCTTCGCCGCCGATGGCATCCGAGCTGTTTCGGATGCGCTCGCGCGGGGCACTCTCACCGAGCTGGCGGGCGCGGCCGAGATGCGGGTCGGCGCACCGGTGACGCCCGGCAAGATCGTCTGCATCGGGCTGAACTATCGCGGGCATGTCGAAGAGACGGGCGCCGAGATTCCGGCCGAGCCCGTGCTCTTTCTCAAAGACCCGACGACGGTTGTCGGACCGTTCGACGAGGTGCGCATTCCCCGCGGGTCGATGAAGACCGATTGGGAAGTCGAGCTGGGAGTCGTGCTGGCCGGCGAAGCCCGCTACCTCGACTCTCCCGCGGATGCCGAAGCACTGATCGCCGGCTACGTCGTCTCGCACGACGTCTCGGAGCGCGAGTTCCAGCTCGAACGCGGCGGGCAATGGGACAAGGGCAAGAGCTGCGAGACCTTCAACCCGCTGGGGCCGCACCTGGTGACCGCCGATGAGGTGACCGACCCGCGCTCGCTCGAGTTGCGCCTCTGGGTCAACGGAGAGCAGATGCAGGCCGGCAACACCTCCGACATGATCTTCGACGTGCCCTATCTCATCTGGTACCTGAGTCAGTTCATGGTTTTGCACCCGGGCGACCTCATCAACACCGGCACCCCGTCCGGGGTCGCGCTCGGGCGCCCCGACCAGCCCTACCTGGTGGCGGGGGATGTCGTCGAGCTCGAGATCGACGGACTCGGTCGGGCCCGCCAGACCCTGGTGGCGGCATGAGCGCGCGGGATCTCGACGGGCTCGCCGCGGTCGTCACCGGCGGAGCCGCGGGGATCGGCCTGGAGGCCGCCCGCACCCTCGCCGCCCAGGGTGCGACCGTGTGCGTCTTCGATCTCGCGATCGACGAGCTGCCTGCGGGGCTTCACGGGTACGCCGTCGACGTGCGCCAGCGGGCATCCATCGCGGCGGCGGTCGACGCTCTGACCGCAGCGTTCGGCGGCCTCGACATCCTCGTCAACAATGCCGGCATCGCCGGCGTCGGCACA
>CAZCEE010000139.1:0-6332 GCA_964497165.1 uncultured Schumannella sp.
GAGTGCGGCTCGGCGATGCCGCCGCGCACCGCGACCGGGATGTCGAGCACCACGAGCAGCGGCAGGGCGGCGGTCGCCGGCACGCGGTCGAGCGCTGGCCCGATGAACACCACCGACACGACCGCCAGAATCGCGAGCAGGAAGAGGATGCCTTCGGTCGCCTCGGCGGGAATCCGCTGCGTCGAGATGCTGCGAACACCCGCAGTGACCTGCTCCGCCCAGCGGCCCAGCGTGTCGAAGGTCGGAATGATGCCCAACAGCGAAACGTCACGCGCGTAGCCGAAGGTGAGGGAGACGACGGCGACAGCGAGTCCCGCGACGAACGGTTGCCAGGATCGCCGGCCGACCTGCGTCGCGATGCCGATTGCGAGGACGGGCAGCACCACGGTGAGGGCCGAGGCGAACCACCAGGCGACACCGTCGAGAAGAGTGCCGAGGCTCGCGAAAGCCAGGAGCAGCGCAACGGTGAAGAGGGCGAGACGGGCCCAGGTGCCGGGGTCCGTCTGGGCCCGCGCGCGGTCAGCGGGAACCACGGGCATATCCCGTCTGATTCGCGGCAGCGCGCCAGGCGTCCGCGGGGTCGTCGAGGTCGTGCGACACGACACACACCCAGCCGGCGTCGCGCAGGCGTTCGAGCACGCCTGGGCGGGCGTGCACGAGGAATGCGTACCCGGCCTCGCCCTTCAGTCGGCGGCGAATGAGCCAATCGACGGTTGCCTCCTCCGGGTCGCCGAGAATCGCGAACACCGGCCCGGCGCCGTCGCTCGGCGGCAGCGCCGCGAGCTCTTCGACGGTGCGGTCGAGCAATTGCACGCCGGCGAGACTCGTCAGGAATCCTTCCGCGCGGCGCCCCTCCCACCGGTCGCCGATCGGTTCGATCTGCGGGCGCGCGGTCTCCTCGACCGCGACGCGGAAGCCGGCGAGCTCCAGGTGCAGACCGAGGGATGCCGTCATCCGCACCACCCACTCGAACGCGTCGCTCGCCCAGTCGGCCGACCACGACATCCCGGTGTCGCTGAACGCGTCGGGGTACCCGCGCCGGCGGGTGTCGACGAGGATGCGGGCATCCGGATGGCTGCGGTGCTCCTCTTGCCGCACCATCAGCTCGCCGTGTCGGGCCGAGGCGCGCCAGTGCACGCGGCGGAGGGCGTCGCCCCTGCGGTACTCGCGTGTCGTCAGGTCGTCGTCGTTGCCGGCGACCTTGCGCTGCACCAGGTGCGCTTCGCCTTCGCCGTCGATCAGGTTCGGGCCGCCGTCGGTGAGCGACGAGACCGCCGGCACGACGACGAGCCGCTCGGGGCGACCGACGGCGAGGGTCGCCGTCGCCATGCCGAACGGGTCTTCGTGTTCGGCGACGAAGGGACCGATCGCGTACAGCCCACGGCGCGGCGGATGGAGGTCGTAACTGGTGATGTACGCGCGCCGCCGACCGAGCCCTATCGACCCGATCTCGCGGGTCGGGATGGGCTCGAACCAGGGCAGCGCGTCATCCCAGGCGAGCGGGGTGCTGGGCGACGCGCCGAGATTGGTGACCCGCACGGTCACCTGCACGACGCCGCCGACGGCCACCACCGGCGGCGAGAACAGCCGGGATACCTCCAGCTTCGGGCGCCACAGTCGCACGAAGGCGAGCCCGACGAGCGGAAGCAAGATGGCGACGCAGGCAGCCACGAAGTACTCCCGGCGGCCGGTTCCGTAGCCGACGAACACCGCGAGCACCCCGAGCGCGATCGACGTTCCGGCTCGCCAGGTGAGCCGCAGGGAGCGCGTCCGACGAAGAGCCCGCGTGCCTTCGGATGCCGTCCCCGGCTCGGTCGCCGTCGGCTTCCTTCGCGCCACGGGTCGCCTCGCTTCTCGAACGCTCTAGACCGCGCCGGATGCGCCGAGCGGAACCGGCGTCGCCGCGACGATGCGCGACGTGATGTCGGCGAGCGCCTCGCCGCCGAGGGCACCGCTCGCGCCCGACCGGTTCGGGATGAGGCGGTGGGCGAGCACCGGCACCGCGAGCGCGTCGATGTCGTCGGGAAGCACGAAGTCGCGCCCGTCGAGCGCCGCGCGAGCCTTACTGGCGCGCACCAGGTGGAGCGTCGCTCGCGGGCTCGCGCCAAGACGCAGCTCGCGGTCGGCCCGGGTGGCGGCGGTGATCGCGACGGCGTACTGCTCGACCGCAGGGCTCACGAACACCGCCCGCACGGTGCCGACCATCTTGCGCAGCCGGTCGAGGGTGACGACGGGAGCGAGCCGGTCGAGCGGGCTGCCCGTCTCGCGGGTGCGCAGCATCGCCGCCTCAGCCGCCTGGTCGGGGTAGCCCATCGAGATACGCGCGGTGAAGCGGTCGCGTTGCGCCTCCGGGAGGGCGTAGGTTCCCTCCATCTCGATCGGGTTCTGCGTCGCGATGACGGTAAACGGATCAGGGAGGGCGTAGGACGCGCCATCCACCGTCACCTGCCTCTCCTCCATGCTCTCCAGCAGCGCACTTTGGGTTTTGGGCGAGGCCCGGTTGATCTCGTCGCCGATGACGATGTTCGCGAACACCGGGCCCGGCTTGAACTCGAACTCGCGCTCCGCCTGGTTGTAGATGCTCACGCCGGTGATGTCGGCGGGCAGCAGATCGGGGGTGAATTGGATGCGGCTGACGCTGCAGTCGACACTGCGGGCAAGCGCGCGGGCGAGCATCGTCTTGCCGACGCCGGGCACGTCCTCCATGAGCAGGTGCCCTTCGGCGAGCAGCACCGTCACTGCGGTTTCGATCACCTGACGTTTCCCGTCGATCACTGTCTCGATCGCGGCGATCACGGCACGGGCGTCCAACAGGAACTCGGCGGTCGAAATGGGCGCGGTCGGGGCGGCATCATTGCCGGCGTGCGTCCCGGTCCCTGTTCCGGAATAGTCACTCATCTTCGGCAGTCTGCCATTGCGCGCGCTCCGGGTCACCTGGGAATCTGCCGTCATGGCCCGGGTGCGGGACCAACTCGGGCGAGAACGGACAACTCGGGCCGCCGTACACGCCCGGATTCGTCGCACACGCCCGTATAGCGGTCTGGGTGCTAATCCCCCTGGTCGGCTGCTTGGATTCCGGCCCGGTAACCCTCATCCCAGGCTTCGGTCGAGCCGACGCGGAACATGTCGGCATCCGCCTTGCGCACGAGTGGCTGCGCCCCCGCCTGATCGATCTCGTCGGTGACGTAGTGGGCGAGGCCGCGCACGACGGCGACCGGGGTGCCGTTCGCCTTCCCCTTCACGAGGTCGGCGGCTGCCGCGATCTCGTCGCCGACGGCCGGTTGGGTGACATGCAGTTCGTGCCCGGCGTCGTCGCGGGTGCCGCGCAGGTCGTCGAGCACGCGCAGCCCGGCGGCGCCGAGCGCGACATCCGTCTGCCCTTCCCGCCATGGCCGACCGAAGGTGTCGGTGATGACGACGCCGAGTCGGATGCCGAATCGCTTCCGCAACGCGGCGCACAGTTCACGGGCCGACCGGTCGGGGTCGACGGGGAGCAGCAGCACGGTGCCGTCGGCGGTGTTGCTCGCGTCGACTCCCGCAGCGGCCATGATCTGACCCCACGCGTTCTCGACGATGCGGGTTCCCCCGCGCGTCGCGACGACCCGCACCGTCTCGGCGGTGATCGCAGCTTCGCGATCCGCGGCCTGCACGATGCGCCCCTCGGCTTTGCTCACGATCTTCGACGTGACCGCGAGGATGTCGCCATCCTGAAGCTCTCCTGCTGCCTCGCCGATCAGCGCAGCGAGGTCGTCACCCTGCTGGATCTCGGGCAGCCCTTCGACGACCCACACCGTCATCACGGGTTCAGCCCCGGAAGAACGTCGCGGCCGAACACTTCGAGGAACTCCCGCTGATTGCGACCGACGTTGTGCAGGTAGATGCGGTCGACGCCGAGGTCGAGGAACCCCTGCAGGTAGGCGCGGTGGGTGTCGGGGTCGGCGGAGATGTGCAGCCGCCCTTCGAAGTGCTCGGGGGTCACCATGCGTGCCATCTGTTCGATCTCGTACGGCGAGCGGATGTCGGCCTTCGGAAACCGCAGCCCGAGGTTGGGCCACTCCTCGAGGGCGTTGTTCATCGCCTCCTCGTCGGTCGGCGCCCAGCTCACGTGCACGCGCATGATGCGCTTGCCGCCCTTGCGGCCCGTCTCCTTCGCCCCCTCGTCGAAGCGCTGGAACAGGGTCGCGATCTTGTCGTGCGGCGCGGTCTCGGTGATGATGCCGTCGGCAACGCGGCCGGCGCGCTTCGCGGTGATGGGTCCGGACGCCGCGACGAAGATCGGCGGCGGTTTCGCCGGGGCGGTCCACAGCCGGGTCGACTCGAGCCGGTAGTACCGACCCTCGTGGCGCACGTCCTTGCCGGTCACCCCGCTCGTGAACAGTTTGCGGATGATGTCGATCGCCTCGAACATCCTGTCGATGCGTTCCGGCGCATCCGGCCAGTACTGCCCGACGACGTGCTCGTTGAGCGCTTCACCGCTGCCGAGGCCGAGCCAGTGCCGCCCCGGATACATCGCCGCGAGGGTTGCCGACGCCTGCGCGACGACCGCCGGGTGGAAGCGGAACGTCGGCGCGGTGACCCCGGTGCCGAGATCGCCGTCCGTCGTCTGCCCGAGGGCGGAGAGCACGTTCCAGACGAACGATGCCTGGCCCTGCCGCGGAGTCCACGGCTGGAAATGGTCGGCCGCCATCACCCCGTCGAACCCGTTCGCTTCGGCCGTGGCGGCGAACCCGAGCACCTCGGTGGGATGGAACTGTTCGAGCATCGCGGCATACCCGATCGGGCCGCGCGACGGTGCGAGAGCCGATGCCATGCACCCATCATCGCGGGTTGAGTGCCCGCGCCGCGGGTGTAGCGTCGCAGACGCGTGACGAAAAGGATGCATCATGGGCGAGCACTGGTCGGGATCCGGCACCGCCGACGACCCCTGGCGCCTGAAGACCCCGCCGCTCTCATCCGAGTACACGATCCACCGTGACGACACCGCCGACCCGCCGCTGCTCGTCTGCCAGGTGGGCGGCACGAGGCTGACCTACCTTGCTCGAGCCATCGACGACCTGCACGCGATGCTCGTCACCCACGGTGACTGGATGCCGCTCGGTGGCGCCGACGAACAGAGGGATGCCGCCCCCGACACCGTCGAAGCCTGGGGCCGCTCCTCCGAGAACCCCGTCGGCGGCTGGTACGGCCAGAAGAAGGGTCTCCGCGGCCGCTTCGGCGTCTACCTCCCGCCCCTGCTCGAAGCCCTCGGCCTCGTCGAGCTGGAGCACAACGCCCGCAACAACCGCATGCGCGCCGTCGAGGTCGGGGGGTGAGCGAGCGCACGTCGTCGACGTTCCGCCTGAGTTACGCCGTCGAGACGGTGATCGCCGCACCCGCGGCGGCCGTCTGGGCGAACTGACGGATGCCGACGCCTTCCCGTCGTGGAACTCCACCATCACCCAGCTCGTCGGTCCGATTTCGCCAGGTTCGAAGCTCGCCATCCAGGTGCCCGCCGCACCCGGCCGCACATTCAACCCCTCGGTCGTCGAGTTCGAGCCGCCGACGCGGATGGTGTGGGCGGATGGCTTCGCCCCGATGTTCCGCGGCGTGCGCACCTTCAGGCTGCCCGAGCACTACTCCGACGACGTCTCGGTGGTGTTCCTCTTCGAGGGCACGATGATCAACCTGCTACAGATCTCCGAGGCGGGCGACCTCATCGCCGCCGCCAGTAGGCACTCGGGATGCCCGCGCCCGCGCCCAGTACACGGTCACCGTTGGGGATGTCGACGCCTCCGTCGCCGCGCTGCAGGCGGCAGGCATCGAGATGCTCAACGGTCCCGTCGACCGGCCGTGGGGTGTGCGCACCGCAGCGTTCGCCGACCCCGCGGGTCACGTCTGGGAGTTCGCCGCCCCGATCCGTTGACAGCCGACCGCCACACCCGAACCCGCCACCCCCGCTTCATGACGAAGAGCCGGGAAAGTGAACCGACGACTTGACTGGGGCACGCCGACGAGTGAGGCTGATTTCATGCGTGACGACCCACGAGTACTCATTCCGTTTGAGTACTCGCTCTTCTTCAACGTGTCCATCGTTATTGCGATCGGGCTGTTGATCGCCGCTCTGATCACGCTGTGGGCACTCCGATCTCGAATGCCGGGATCCGATTTCATCGTGTGGTTCATTGTCATTCTGGTTGTGCCATGGCTCGGATCGATCGCTTGGCTGGCATTCGGGCGCCGACTGGCCATTGACAGATACTCATCTGTGACGCAGGCTCGAAGCGCGGAAGGTTCCCGACGCTAGGGCGTGTCTCCTTATTGATTCTGGTGTTGTCGGCGAGGCTTGAGGCATG
>CAZCEE010000140.1:0-6322 GCA_964497165.1 uncultured Schumannella sp.
ATACTTTAGAAAAGGACAGATATGGGAACAATTAACCCTTTCGGTAAAAAAATAATTAAGGTAGAGACCGAGTTTTGCGGCCGCACATTGAGTTTGGAAGTCGGCCGCGTTGGCTTTCGCTCTAACGCCAGCGTTTTAGCCCGTTACGGCGACACGGTAGTGCTCGGTACGGCCATGGTCAGCGATAAGCCGGCCCGTGGTTTCGACTATTTTCCGCTAAGTATCGACTACGAGGAAAAGATGTATGCCGCCGGCAAGATCAGCGGCAGCCGCTTCATTAAAAGAGAAGGCCGCCCGTCTGATGACGCCATTCTGATCGGCCGTCTTATTGACCGGCCAATCCGGCCGCTATGGCCCAAAGGCTACCATAACGAAGTCCAGGGTGTAGCCACGGTTCTATCAATGGATCCTGACTTCCGCCCCGACATGATCGCCATGATCGCCATGAGCGCGGCTTTTGTACTGACCGGAGCGCCTTTTGAAGGTCCGGTCGCCGGTGTGCGAGTCGGGATGGTGGACGGCAAGCTAACAGCCTTCGCCACTGCCCAGCAGCTTAACGATGGCGTGCTCGACCTAGTCGTCGCCGGAACTAGCGAGGGCATCATGATGGTTGAAGCCGGCGCTAATGAAGCTACTGAAGAGCAAGTTATCGAAGGCTTGGACTTCGCTCAAAAAGCTATCCAGCCGGCGATTAAGCTGCAAAAGGAACTGATCGAAAAAGTCGGTGTGACCAAGCAAGAATACGAGTTGACGCTGCCTGATGAAGACATTCGCAATCGAGTCGATACCTGGGTGGCCGGCAAGCTAGGGACTGGGCTGCGCGCGCCTTATCCGGAACGCAATGACCTGGTTAAAAAAGTCCGCGAACAAATGTACGAACACTTCGCGGCCGAAACTGGCGACAGCTTTGACGAGCTGAAAGGTCAATACGACGAGGCTTTCCAAATGGCTCTTCATAAGGATGTCCGCGAAGTCATCGTACGGGAACAAATCCGTCCTGACGGCCGCAAACTGACTGAAATCCGCCCACTTAGCAGCGAGGTCGGCATATTGCCCAGAACTCACGGCTCCAGCCTGTTCACTAGGGGCGTTACCCAGGCTTTGAACATCGTTACCTTGGCTCCGCTTAGCTACGCCCAGATGGTGGACACCATGGAGCGAGAAGGCGAACGGCGATACTTGCACCACTACAACGCTCCCGGCTACACGGTCGGCGAAATCAAGCGCCTCAGCGGTCCCGGCCGGCGTGAAATCGGCCACGGCTACCTGGCCGAGAGAGCCATTCTGCCGGTATTGCCCGACGAAGTGACATTCCCGTACACCATGCGATCAGTAACTGAGATCATGAGCCAAAACGGCAGCACATCAATGGCCGCTACTTGTTCGTCTGTACTGGCACTCATGGACGCTGGCGTGCCGCTGAAGGCGCCCGTCTCTGGTATCGCCATGGGACTAATGCTGGGCGAGGACAAAAAGCCGTATATCATGAGCGATATCGCCGATGCCGAGGACTTTGCTGGTGATATGGACTTCAAGGTTGCTGGTACCGCCAAAGGTATTACGGCGGTCCAGATGGACATGAAAGTTCACGGCCTGCCTGTCGACGTACTGAAGCTTGCGCTGGCGCAATCCAAAGCCGGCCGCGCCCATATTTTGGCCCACATGCTCGAGACGCTGCCGCGGCCGAAGACCGAGATGAGTCCGTACGCTCCACGTGTCGAATCAATGCAAATTAACCCGGACAAGATCCGCGAGGTTATCGGCAAGGGCGGCGAGACGATCAACAAGATCATCGCCGAAACCGGAGCTGAAATTGATATTAAGGACGATGGAACGATCTTTATCTCCAGCCCGGACAAGAAATCGATTGACGGCGCTATTCAGTATATAAAAACCATTACGGCCGAGCCGGAAGTCGGCAAGATTTACGAAAAAGTACCGGTTGTGACCGTTATGGACTTCGGCGCGTTTGTGCAAATCATGCCCGGCAAAGACGGCCTGGTGCATGTGAGCGAGATGCGCGAGGAACGCGTCGAGAGCCCGCGCGACGTCGTCAAAGAAGGCGACTTGGTAACCGTTAAATTAGTCGGCGTCGACGAACGCGGCCGGCTGCAGCTAAGTATGAAACAAGCCCTCCGGGACAAGAAGGAATAAAGAACGTGAAGAAGCACATTCAAAAAGTAAAACACCACGCCGGAAGCCGCGGCGGACAGATATTCTTCGCGGCCGTGGCGCTGGCAGTCGGCTACGCGCTAGCTTCACGCGCCATCGACACTGCTAGCTGGTGGTGTTACCTGGGCACGATTATCGCGCTCTACGTAGCCATTCGTTTTCTGGTGCGGGCGCTAAGCAAGTAGCATGAGCGATAGCCGTCAAGCACTTGACCAGATTAAGGCAGATATAATAAGCCAAAATATCTGTCCGGATTTGGCCAAGCAGGCCACCCAACTAGTGTTTGGTGATGGTCCTGCGGACGCTGAAATGGTACTAATCGGCGAAGCGCCGGGCAAGAACGAAGACTTGCAGGGCATACCGTTCGTCGGCGCCGCCGGCAAGTTCCTGAACGAAATGCTGGCCATGATCGGCCTGACTAGGGGGGACATTTACATCACCAACATCGTTAAGTATCGTCCGCCGAACAACCGGGACCCGTTGCCCGAGGAGAAGGCCGCTTTTCTGCCGTTTTTAAAGAAGCAGCTTGAGGCGATCAAACCGAAACTGATTGTGACGCTGGGACGGCATAGCATGAACAGCTTGCTCCCCGGCCTGCGCATAAGCGAGGTCCACGGCCAGCCAAAACGTATGAACGAGCAAGTCTACTTGCCGTTGTTTCATCCGGCGGCAGCCTTATACAACGGCGCGATGCGACAAACCTTAATAGATGACTTTGCCCGCATCCCGCTAATTTTAGAGAAAATTAAATAACTCTTTTCATAAATTAAGAAAGGAAAAGAATGAATCCAAACAATAACAATAAGCCACCACGACCGCCCCGCGGTCCTCGCCCGCAAGGGCAGCAAGGTGGCAACAATGGGCCCAATAAAAGGGCCTCACGAGGCCAGGCGATCCGCGCCCAGCGCCGCACAGCTGACGACGCTAACCGCTTAGCCAGCCAGTACTTACCGGCCAATGGCGGCGATCAAAGTCGTCCAAGAGCCAATTTCATCGATGACAGCCCTCGGCTGAAAGTCATCGGTCTGGGCGGCATGGATGGCGGCGGATCCAAGAACATGATCTTGGTCGAATACATGAATGACGCTGTCATTATGGACTGCGGCAACGACCTGGGCGTCGACCTGCCGGGCATCAACTACGGTATTGCCGATACGGCATACCTGGAGAGCATCAGACCGAAACTTAAAGGCTACCTGATCACCCACGGCCACCTTGATCACATCGGTGGCTTGCCTCACATCGTGCCGAAATTCCCGGCGCCGATTTACGGATCGAAATTCAGCATCGGCCGGGTGGAGGAAATCTTCCAGAACTTCGGTTTACCGCTGCCGGAGGGCTTTGAACTCCAAACCGTCACCATGAATGAAAACACCCACGAACGGCTGAAGGTCGGCAGTTTCTTTGTCGAGCTGGTAAGAGTCACGCACTCCATTCCAGGTAGTACCGTTGTAGTGCTTGATACGACCGTCGGGCGGATCATCAACACCGGCGACTTCCGTCTTGACCCACAGCCTCTGGACCACGAGCGTACCGACACCGAGCGCTTAATAGAGCTCGGCAACGAGGGCGTATTGGCGCTGCTTTCTGAGAGCACCACCACCGAACGCCCCGGCCGAACTCCCAGCGAGTCGACAATCGAGCAAAGCTTCGTCGACATCATGGACAACGCCCCGGGACGCATATTCGTGGCGATTTTCAGCACCAATATCAACCGTATCCAGATGATCATCAATGCCGCCGTCCACCACAACAAAAAGGTGGCCATGGACGGCCGCAGCATGATGAGCACGCTGGAGATGGCCGTGAGGCACGGTTTCGTTAAAGTACCGAAGGGCACTTTCGTGCCAATCGCTCAAGTACCTAACATGAAAGACGAGCAAGTCGTGATCGTCTGTACCGGTGGCCAGGGCGAGCCAAGCTCGGCCCTGCAGCGCATGAGCACCGGCGATCACCGCCACATCAAGCTCAAAGAACAGGACACCGTGATCCTCAGCTCCACGCCTATCCCGTACAGCGGCAACGACGCGCTGATTCGCAGCATGGTAGACGACCTTTACCGCAAGGGCGTACATGTTTACCGTCACGAAACCCGCGAAGTTGACGGCTGCGGCCCACTGCACGTTTCCGGACACGGCAGCATCGAAGAGTATAAAGACATGATCAATATGACCAAGCCCAAGTTCTTCATCCCGATTTACGGTGACTTCACGGCCAAGCGCCAGCACATCGAGATCGCCGTCGAGGAGGGCATACCCAGGGCTAATACGCTCAACGCCGACAACGGCGACGTCATTGCTCTAACCCCTGACAAAATGGAACTAATTGGCAAGGTGCCGGTCGGCACAATCCTAGTCGACCAGACCGGTGCAATCGTCAGCAATATCGTCGTCAAAGACCGTCTGATGCTGGCCGAGGAAGGCATGGTCGCCGTGGTGCTGACCATCGACAAGAAATCCGGACAGCTGCTGACCAGCCCGGATATCATCTCCCGCGGCTACATATATATGCGCGAGAACGAAGAGCTGATGAACGAATTCCGCGCCGAACTACGCCGGGCGGTCATTCAGCGATTCAAACGCGTCGATCTGGACCGCTTCAAGCAGGAACTCAAAGAACATGTCACGCACTTCCTGTACGAACACACCCAGCGCAGCCCGATTGTCATTCCGGTAGTGAATGTTATCGGCAAGGGCAGCGAAAAGCCCGCTCCGGCCGTAAACAACGGTAACCCAGCCGCCAATACTCCGGAAAAGACTCGGGATCAGGAAGCCGAGGATTTGCAGAAGCGCTACGCGCTGATGCGCCAGAAGCTTCTGAACCAAGACGCAAGGATAGATTAGCGGGGTTGACATAAGCGGTTTTTCTAGTACGATTACTCTATCTCATCAAAATAAAAAAGCAAAGGAAAGTCATGGATCCAGACAACAATCCAATGCCAGATCCACAGGCAACACCGCCAGCTCCAAGCGAGCCGACGACGCCAGAGGATACACCTGTTCCTGCTCCTACTGAAGAACCTTCAGTAGATACTGGACAGGGCGGTGAGGAGACAACTCCTCCAGCTGCAGAAACGCCTCCAATCGGCGGATAGCAGGTCTTATCTGCTCACGAAGAGGGCCCGCGTCAGCGGGCTCTTTTATTTTTCAACAGAGGAGGGGGATTGACAAAAAGCTTATGTTTTGCTATAATACTTGCATCATCAATAAAAATAAAAGGAACTAGTCAAGATGGATCCTAACCAAACCCCAGATAATAGCGAGAATCCTGCCCCTCAACAGGAATGGAAGCAGCCAGTTATTCATGCTCCAACAGCAGAGGAAATAATGGCTCAAAGCCAAGTGCCTGAAGCGCCAGCCGCGGAAACTCCGCTGCTGACAGAACACACGGTGGGAACAGAAACACCGCTACCTAGCACGACTCCACCTTCTCCTGACTCAACTACTCCTACATCTGAAGTGTAAGAACGGTTGCTAGTAAAGACTAAGAGCTGCCCCGCAAAGGGCAGCTCTTTAAGTACAAGCGCTTTGACAAATGTTGTAAAAATTGATATAATACATACTTATGGAACAGTCGCAACCCGAACCAGTTTCACCCTATCAGGACCCGGCCCTCATTGAAGCGGCTGGCGGCGATAGTGGCTTGCTGGAGAGACTGGCAGCTCTTGAAATTGCCAAACGTAACGCCCTGCAAAATCCGAATGAACCCGCCCTACAAAGACTCCCGGAAGTGATGGCGGCAGAAGTGGAAACCTATAAAAGAGAGGCTGGGCTTATCAACCCGCGCCCAACAGATCATTAACAGCGTAAGCATGATATAATCCTTATCACTATGGCTAAGCGAAAACAAACACGTAAAAAGAAGACAGCCGACGTCGAATCGGCCTTTTGGCCACTTTCCGGCGCAGTCATCTTGATCGTGGCCGGCGTTTTTCTGCTGCTGGGCGGCTTCGGCACCGGCGGTCCGCTGCCGATTAACATGTTCGAAGGCGTTTACTGGGCGCTGGGCTGGGCGGCGTACCTTAGCCCCATGGCTTTGATCTTTTTTGGTGTTCATAAGTTCCAAAGCGAAGACCACCAGATTCCGCTGCATAAATTAGTGGGCATGTTCAGCTTCGTTTTAGCCGCCGCCTGCTGGCTCCACGCTGGTT
>CAZCEE010000141.1:0-6298 GCA_964497165.1 uncultured Schumannella sp.
GATGGCGGCGCTGCGCGCGGCATCCAGGATGTAGGACGCGCCGACCACCCAGCCGACGCGGAGGCCGGCGAGGCCGAAGGCCTTCGAGAAGGTGCGGAGCACGACGAGGTTGGGGTAGTTCTCGAGCTCGGCGAGGCCGTTGACGCTGTGCGGGTCAGCGACGAACTCGTAGTACGCCTCGTCGAGGATGACGAGCACCGTCGGCGGAACCTTCGCCATGAACGCGGTGAACTGGGCCGCCGTGACGAGGGTGCTCGTCGGGTTGTTGGGGGTGCAGACGACGACGACCCGGGTGCGATCGGTGATCGCCGCCGCCATCGCGTCGAGATCGTGGTGGCCGCCCGGCAGGTTGGGAACCTGCACGCTCGTCGCGCCGGCGACGGTGACCATGAGCGGATAGGCCTCGAACGACCGCCACGGATAGACGACCTCGTCACCGGGTCCCGCCGCGGCCTGAACGAGTTGGTAGAGGATCGACGACGATCCCGCGCCGACGTGCACCTCGTCGATCGTGACTCCGACGCGCTCGGCGAGGCGAGCGCGCAGCGCCGTCGCCGCCCCGTCGGGGTAGCGGTTGAGGTGCGATTCGGCGATCGCAGCCAGAATCGCGGGATGCGTCGGGCTCGGGTTCTCGTTGCTGGAGAGTTTGAACGCCTCCGCGGCCGCCGCGCGACCTTGACGGTAGGGCGGAAGCACGGCGATCTCCGGGCGGAGGGTCACGGCCATGCGCTCCAGCCTAGGGTCGCGGGGGCAGCCCCCGATGCATGAGGATGGGGGCATGGGTCGCCTCATCCTCCGTCTCCTCATCAACGCGCTCGCCCTCTGGCTGACGGTGCTCATCCTGAGCCCGAACGTCTTCGTGCAGGCCTACAACAACCCCGAGCCCGGCGTCAGCGTCGAACTGGTCGTGACCTACCTCTTGGTGGCGCTGATCTTCGGACTCGTCAACGGCATCATCGGCGGCATCATCCGCGTCGTCGCGTTCCCGCTCTACGTGCTCACCCTCGGGCTCATCTCGCTCATCGTGAACGGCCTGCTGTTCCTGCTCGTCGCCTGGATCAGCAGCCTGCTCGGCTTCGGCCTGCAGGTGCCCGGCGGGTTCTGGTGGGGCGTGCTCGGCGCGATCGTGCTCGGTGTCATCAGCTGGCTGATCGGCATCATCCTGCGGCCGTTCGTGAAGACCCAACCGCGGGGTCGCCGGTAGCGCGTGGCCCTTACGCCCTAGTCGCGGGTCGCCCGGTAGGTCATCACGGTGGCCTGGCCGCCGGGCCGCTCGAGGTAGTCGGTCGCGAAGGCGTCGAGTGCGCGGATCTGCTGTTGCACCGCTGACGACTCGGCGTCATCGATCGCCGACGCCGTGCTCTCGTAGCCGCTGCGCTGGTGCGCCGGCGCCGCCTCGGTGTTGGGAATCTCGACGCCCTCGCGAAAGGCCCGGCGCTCGACCTGCAGAAGATCGTGTTCGAGCTGTGGCCCGGCGAGCGCCGGGACGAGATCGTCGGTGTTGCGGATCGCCATCCCCGAGATTCCGGAAGGCAGGGGGATGTTGCCGGCCGGCGCGCCGTGCGTCTCGAGGCCGACGACGTTCCAGTCTCCCGACGCCGCCACCAGCGTCGCGACCAGGCCGCCTTGCGAGAACCCGCTGACGAGCACCTCGTCGCCGGGGCGGATGCCCGCGTCGGCCATCGCCAGCTCGACCGCGCGGAAAGACCCTGCCGACAGCCCGGCGACGCCGTAGATGTTACTCGTCGAGTCCCACGGCTCACTGTCGGCGAACGGCGAGAACGTCTCGGTCGGCCCGACGTAGACGGTGTAGCGCGACGGCATCCCGTCGGCCTCGTACTTCTCGATGCGCACCTGGTCGACTTCGGGGATGCGGTCGAGCCGCTCCCGCACGCCGGACGGTGGCGCCGCAAGTTGGCCCGTCGAGACCCGGTCGACGCTGACGGGCGTCTCGCGGAACATGCCGAGCATCGCCCCCATCGCCGCGACCGTGAGGGCTCCCGCCGCTACTCCGCCGTCGGGGGAGAGGTCGAGGCCCGGAAGGGCGACGAGCCACGGCGGCACCCCGATTCCGCCGAGCACCGCGTCGTCGATGCTCGTCACGACGAGCGAGACGAAGCGCGCGAACTCGGGGCTCGTGATCAGTTCGGGATGCGCGATCATGAAGTCGCGCACGGTGCCAAGCCGCCCGTCGGGCCCGTCGGGGATCGCCGCCCAGCCGAGCAGAGCTCCGGCGAGCAGAACCCCGGGACACAACAGGATGAGCCGCGCGAGATACCCGAAGACCGCGGGGCCGACGACGGCCGCGATCATCGCCGCGAGGTCACGCTGCGCGCGCTCGATCGCTGCCTCAGCACGCGTGTAGTCCTCGGCGATGCGGCCGAACGCGTCGCGGGCCCCCTCGCAGCGAGCCCGGAGCCGCTCGAGGGTCGGGACGATCCCGTCGATCGGCATCCCGGTCGCGACGGAGTCGGCGGCGAGGACGCGGCGGCTGTCGGCGTGAAGCGCCGCCTCGAGCGTCCGCAGCCGGTCGGCCGACGCGAGCAGGGCGTCGGTCGCGACGACGATGCTGCCCGCCGGGGTGACGAGCAACGGCCCGCCGAGGTCGTCCGGATCGCTCATGACGGGGCCGCTCACGACAGGAGGGCAATGTTCAGGCGCAACGTGCGCACGACGTCGTCGGCCTCGTCGGCAGCCGCGCGGAGGCCGGAGCGGAGATCGGCGAGGAAAGTCCCTGCCGCCTCGGCCGCTGGGCCCCGCCACTCCTCGGAGACGAGCGGACTCGCATCGACTGCCGCCGCCTGCAGGTGCTCGACGACGGGGGTGAGCAGCGCGAGTTGCCGCTCCAGACCGGCACGGATCGCGGCGGGGTCGACGGGGACGGGACTCATGGCGCCAGCTTGCGCAGCGGCCGGGGGCCTCCGGCCGCCCAGCGGCCGTCATCCGCACAACCCTCACCGCGCCCTGCTGGGGAGGATTCGCAGATTCCGCGTCTGGACGGTGGCTAGGCTCGCCCATCATGTCGACGACAATGACCGCGCAGTTCCACCCGCGCCGCAACGCCCTCAACGCGTTGCGCCTGTTGCTGGCAGCAGCCGTGCTCATCTCCCACTCGTGGCCGCTCTCGGGGCACGAGCCCGAGCCTAACCTCGGCGGCGCCAACCTGGGCACCTGGGCCGTGCTGGGGTTCTTCGGCCTCTCGGGCTACCTCATCACCCGCAGCCGGCTGAGCGGCCGACCGGCGCGTGACTTCTACCGCGCTCGCGCCCTGCGGATCATGCCAGCTCTGCTCGTCGCGCTAGTCGTCGTCGCATTCGTCTTCGCCCCGCTGTCCCAGGTGCTCGACCCGGCCGCGGCATGGGATCCTCTGAGCGCAGTGACGTTCGTCGTGCGCAACGCGTTCCTGTACCCACCCGCACCGTTCGCCCAGCCCGGAATCTCCGAGACGCTTGCGAACGTTCCCTACCTACTCGTGTGGGACGGCCCGCTGTGGACCCTGTTCTGGGAAGGCTGCTGCTACCTCGGGATCGGCGTGGTCGCGAGCCTCCTGCCGCGCGCGGCGCTCCCGCTGGCCGCGATCGTCGGCTTCGCACTCCTGACGGCGATCTCGCTAGCTGGGTCGTTCGGCGCCCCGGTGCCCGACCTCGCGTTGCGCGTCATCCCCATGGTGCTCGCGTTCTTCGGCGGAGCGATCGTGCTGCTGTTCGGCAACCGCATCCGCCAAGACCCAACGACGATCCTCGGTGCGCTCGCGCTCCTCGTCGCCGTCGTGGTGCTCGGCCTCGTGCCCTCGCTGGGGCCCCTGCCGCTAACGTATCTGCTGCTCGTGCTGGGCAACGTGCTGCCGCTGACCAAGGTCGGCGCCGAGTACGACATTTCGTATGGCGTCTACATCTATGCCTGGCCGGTGCAGCAGGTGCTCGCACTCGCCGGCGCGGCCGCACTGCCGTTGCCCGCCTACATCGCGCTCGTCGCGCTCGGAACGTTGCCGCTCGCCTTCCTGAGCTGCTGGCTGGTCGAACGTCCGGCACTCCGGCTGAAGCGTCGACGCGTCGTGCGCGACGCGCAGGAAGCCCCGACGCCCTGAAGCCGTCTCTCCCGAGAGCTGTGGAGGACGCCCGGATCGCGACATGATGGGCGCATGGCACGCGTCCCCGTGGAACCGGGGCCGGTCTTCCGGATCTGCTTCGTCTGCACCGGCAACATCTGCCGGTCGCCGATGGCGGAGGCGGTCTTCCGGCGGCTCATCGCAGCGGGCGGATACGAGTCGCGTCTCGAGGTGAGCTCCGCCGCGACCGGCGACTGGCACGTCGGCGAACGCGCCGACGCCCGCACGATCTCGGCGCTCGCCACCCGCGGGTACGACGCCGCCAGCCACCGGGCGCGGCAGTTCGACTCCGCCTGGTTCGCGGCGCTCGACCTCGTGGTCGTCTTCGACCGCGGCCAGGAACGCACTCTGCGAGAATGGGCGGGCGACGAGCACGCCGGCGCGAAAGTGCAGATGCTGCTGTCGTTCGACGAGTCGGGCGCCACGGCGGAAGTCCCCGATCCGTACTATTCGGACGCGGCGCTGTTCGACTCGGTGCTCTCCACCATCGAGCGCGCGAGCGTCGCGCTGTTCCGCCAGCTAGAACCGGTCCTCCGACAGGGAGTCTCATGAGCCCGCTGCCCCCGCAACCGTTGAGCCCCCTCGACGGTCGCTACCGCGCCGTCGTCGAAGAGCTCGGCGAGCACCTTTCCGAGGCGGGGCTCAACCGCGCGCGCGTGCGGGTCGAGGTCGAGTGGCTCATCTTCCTCACCGAGCGGGCGATGTTCGGCTCGACCGCCCTCGATCCGGAGCAGGTGCGCGAACTGCGCCACCTCGCCGCCGAGTTCGGCGCCGCCGAGATCGAAGAACTCGCCCTCCTCGAAGCCACCACGCGTCACGACGTCAAAGCCGTCGAGTACCTCGTGCGTCGTCGCCTCAGCGAGCTCGGGTTGAACCACGTCGCCGAACTCGTGCACTTCGCCTGCACGAGCGAAGACGTCAACAACCTCTCCTACGCGCTCACGGTGCGCGCCGCAGTCACCGGGGTGTGGCTGCCGAAGCTGCGGGATGTCGTGGCTCGCCTGCGCGAGTTCGCCGTCGCCGAGCGCGCCACCCCGATGCTCGCCCGCACCCACGGCCAACCGGCGACACCGACGACGTTCGGGAAAGAGATCGCGGTCTTCGTGTACCGCCTCGAGCGGCAGATCGTGCGCATCGAAGCCGTCGAATACCTCGGCAAGTTCAGCGGTGCGACCGGCACCTTCTCGGCCCACCTCGCCGCCGACCCCGGCGCCGACTGGCCCGCCCTGTCGCGCGAGTTCGTGACGTCGCTCGGGCTCGACTGGAATCCGCTCACCACGCAGATCGAATCCCACGACTGGCAGGCCGAGCTGTACACCGCGATCGCGCATGCCGGGCGCATCCTGCACAACCTCTGCACCGACGTGTGGACCTACATCTCCATCGGCTACCTCGCGCAGATCCCGCAGGCCGGGGCGACCGGCTCATCGACGATGCCGCACAAGGTCAACCCGATTCGCTTCGAGAACGCCGAAGCGAACCTCGAACTCGCCGGCGCGTTGCTCGACTCGCTGTCGCAGACCCTCGTGACCAGCAGGCTTCAGCGTGATCTCACCGACTCGACGACACAGCGCAACATCGGCGTCGCCCTCGGCCACTCCCTGCTCGCGCTCGACAACATCCGCCGCGGGCTCGACGAGGTCTCGGTCGCGCACGCCGTGCTCGCCGCCGACCTCGACACCAACTGGGAGGTGCTCGGCGAAGCGATCCAGACGGTCATCCGCGCCGAAGTCACCGCGGGGCGCTCATCGATCGCCGACCCCTACGCGCTGCTGAAAGAGCTCACCCGCGGCAAGCGCATCACCGGCGACGACCTGCGCGCCTTCGTCGACGGCCTAGACATCGGCGCCGACGCGAAGTCACGCCTACTCGCCCTCACCCCCGCGGGCTACACCGGCCTCGCCGACGACCTCGTCGACGGGGTCACCTCGGCCTGAGGTCGGGATCCGTTCCGGTTCCCGAGCGCCAACATGCGCGCGGCAACGCTTCCTGAGTGCAGATCTGCGCGCGCGAACGACGTCAGTGCGCCGAGGGCCCGTTGTCGGGCGGCTCGGGCTTCGAGATCGCGAGCAGCAGCATCGCGCACACGACGACCGAGACGATGAACGCGGCGCCGAAGAACTCGACCGCGAGCAGCAGGTTGCGCGTCGAGAACAGCACGCCGACGCCCACGAACGAGGAGAGCACGGC
>CAZCEE010000142.1:0-6275 GCA_964497165.1 uncultured Schumannella sp.
AGGTCATGCAACTCGGCACGCGGTGGGAGATCGGCGCCGAACCGCCCGCCCGCCTGCCCGCCGCGATGGTCGCCGCGGTCGCTGCCGTCGAGGTCGAACTCGCCGGCATCGACACCACCGGGTGGCGTTGGACGCTCACGTGGCTGGAGGGCCGGCCCGTCGTGGAATTGGATGACGGAACGACCCTCAGGTACGACCCGGTCGGCGACTCGGTGACGGTCGAAAGTCCGCTCGACTGACGCCGCCGGTGTGGTGCTGCCGCCCTACCAGCGCGGGAGCGTGAAGCGCTCGTTCCCGAGCATCCTCGCCTCGTTGTGCCGTTGCCTCTCGTACTCGCGGCGCAGTGTCTCGCGATCGACGATCCTGGCCGCGCGACGACCCCAGTTCTCAAGAGCGCGGCCGAGACGGACGGCAACCGCAGGCAGTCCATAGAGCGTCTTGGGCTCCACGAAAACTTCGCACGTCATGGTGGCCCTCCCTTCGATCATCACGACTCATCCTCCCCGGAACCACCGACATCCCGGGTTGCTCGATACCGCCCGCCCTAGGGTGGATGGGTGACGAATCCGTTCTTCGAAGTCAGCCCGCTCCCCTACCAGTTGCCCCCGTTCGCCAAGATCACGGACGAGCACTACGAGGAGGCCTTCGAGAAGGGCATGGCGGAGCAACTCGCCGAAATCTCGGCGATCACCCGCAAGCGCGACTTCCCGATATTCGTCAACACCTTCCTAGGCCTCGAGTCGAGCGGGCAGACGCTCACCCGCGTGAGCCACGTCTTCTTCAACAAGTCGTCGGCCGACTCCACCGACTTCACCAACGACCTCGAAGAGAAGATCGCCCCGAAGCTCGCGGCGCACCAGGACGCGATCCTGCTCGACGCGTTCCTCTACGCGCGCGTGAAGACCGTCTACGAGTCGATCGACCAGCAGGAGGCGCTCACTCCCGAAGACCGCTACCTGGTCGAGCGCTGGTATCTCGAGATGACGCTCGCCGGCGCCGGGCTCGATGAGACCCAGAAGGATCGGCTGAAGGAGCTCAACCAGCAGCTCGCGACCCTCACCACCAAGTTCGAGAAGAACCTGCTCGCCGACACCAACGAGCTCGCGGTGCACGTGACCGATCGCGCCGACCTGGCGGGGCTCGAAGTCGGCGAGATCTCGGCCGCTGCGGAGGCCGCCTCCGCCCGGGGACTCGACGGGTTCCTCGTGACCCTCGTGCTGCCGACCGGGCATCCGTTCCTCGCCGCGCTCACCAAGCCCGAGGTGCGCGAGAAGGTCATGGCGGCATCCCGTGCCCGCGGCTCGCACGGCGGCGAGTTCGACAATCGCGACATCCTTCTCGAGATCGTGCGCCTGCGCGCCGAGCGTGCCGAACTGCTCGGCTTCGACAACCACGCCGCGTACGTCACGAAAGACGAGACCGCCGGCAGCCCGGATGCGGTCGCGGCCATGTTGGGCAAGCTCGCTCCTGCAGCGGCGAAGAACGCCACGGCCGAGCAGGTCGACCTCGAGAAGCTCGCCGGGCATCCCGTCACAGCAGCCGACTGGTCGTTCTACACCGAGAAGGTGCGGCAAGAGAAGTACGACGTCGACACTGCGGCACTGCGGCCCTGGTTCGAGGCGGAGCGGGTGCTCAAGCTCGGCGTCTTCGGCGCCGCGAATGCGCTCTACGGAATCACGTTCAGCGAGCGCACCGACCTCGTCGGTTACCACCCCGACGTGCGCATCTTCGAGGTCGCGAACGCCGACGGCTCCCCGGTCGGCCTGTACCTGCTCGACCTGTACACCCGCGACTCGAAACGCGGCGGCGCCTGGATGAACCCGCTCGTCTCGCAGAACCTCCTGCTCGACCAGCCGGTCGTCGTCGTCAACAACCTCAACATTCCCAAGCCGGCCGCGGGTGAGCCGACGCTGCTCACCTTCGACGAGGTGAGCACGTTCTTCCACGAGTTCGGGCACGCGCTGCACGGGCTCTTCGCCCGGGTCACCTACCCGAAACTGGCGGGCACGAACGTGTTCCGTGACTTCGTCGAGTTCCCCAGCCAGGTGAACGAGATGTGGATGCTCTGGCCCGAGGTGCTCGACGCCTACGCCATCCACTACGAGACGGGCGAGTCGATCGACGCCGGCGTCGTCACCCGCATCCGGGAGTCGGAGACCTTCAACGAGGGCCACGCCACGAGCGAGTACCTCGCGGCCGCGCTGCTCGACCAGGCGTGGCACACCCTCTCCGCCGCCGACGCCGCCGCCGTCACCGATGTCGCCGCTTTCGAAGCCGCGGCGTTGGCGAAGGTCGGCCTCGACAATCCCGCCGTGCCGACGCGCTACTCGAGCGCCTACTTCGCCCACACCTTCGCGGGCGGCTACGACGCCGGGTACTACTCCTACATCTGGAGCGAAGTGCTGGATGCCGACACCGTCGAATGGTTCAAGTCGAACGGCGGCCTCACGCGCGAGAACGGCGACCGCTTCCGCGACCTGTTGCTCGGAGTCGGCGGCTCGAAGGATCCGCTGGACGCCTACCGCGAGTTCCGCGGCCGCGACGCCGTCATCGAGCCCCTGCTGAAGCGCCGGGGTCTCGACTGATCCACGTCACCGATGGGCGAGGTGCGCGCGGATGACCGCGGCCGCGGCATCTAGCTCCAGATCACTGCGCGCTACGCCCAACACGAGATCGAAAGCAGTATCTGTCGGCATCTCGTGGCGGTAGCCGTTGATCCACAGAAACAACACCGTAAGCGTCCAGGCGGTGCGCTTGTTGCCGTCGATCAGCGGATGATTGCGTGCGAGGGATTCGAGCATGGCTGCAGCCTTCAGCTCGAAGGTCTCGTACGCGTCAGCCCCGAAGATCGTGGTGGCGGGTCGGGCGAGCGCCGACGCGAGCAGACCCGCGTCGCGCACGTGGAATCCCAGTCGACCGACCGCGTGCAACGCGTCGTCGAGCTCGAGGTACTGGGTCACGCGTCTTCGAGGCGCGCGAGCAGTTCGGCGTCGTGACTCAGCACGTAGTCGAGCCCGGCGTCGATGTCGGCGCGACGTGCGTGACGGTCGACCACCCAGGTGGCACCTTGCAGCAGCAGAGCACTTTTCGAGGTGTGCTGGGCCTTCGCGATGACGTCGAGGCGCGCGTCGAGCTCTTCGGGGATGCGGATCGTGATCGCCATCCCCCTACTATATCAGTCTGATACCACGTCGGGGTGGTGCTTGCGGCGCCAGGGCAGGAACCAGAGCATCACGAGCCCACCGACGAGCAGCGCCCAGAACGCCGAGCCGATTCCCGCGATCGACAACCCCGAGACCGCGACGAGGAAGGTGACGATCGCGACCAGCCGGTGCGCGGGTTCCTCGAGAGCGGCCGTCACCGCCGCGACGAGCGCCCCGAGCAGCGCCAGCCCGGCGACCGCGGTGATCAGGATGGGCGGGCTCGCTGCGACGAGAACCGTCGCCGCGCCCGACAGCAGGCCGAGAACGGCGAGCGAGCCCCCGGCCGCGACCGCGGCGACCCAGCGCTTCTCACGGTCAGGATGCGCATCCGGACCGGCCGCCATCGCCGCCGTCATCGCGGCGAGGTTCATCGAGATCCCTCCGAACGGCGCGGCGACGAGGTTGCCGGTGCCCGTGCTGACGAAGATCGCCCGCGCTGGAGCGTGCTCGTAGCCGAAGGTGCGCAACACGGCGAAGCCCGGCACATTCTGCCCGGCCATGGTGACGAGATAGATCGGAATGCCCAGGCCAAGGACAACCGCGAGGTCGAGACCCGGCACGACGGGAGCCAGCACGGGGAATGCCCGCGCCCCCGAGAGGTCGACACCGCTGCTCGAGAGCACCACCACGACGACGGTCACGACGACCGCCGCGGGCACCGCCAGGCGCGGGGCGAGTCGCACGAGTACGAGCCAGGTGAGCACGATCGGCAGGGCGAGCAGCGGCTCCTGCACGCTCGCGGTGACCGGGGCGAGGCAGATCGGGAAGAGGATGCCGGCGAGCATCGCGCTCGCGATCGGCTTCGGGATGCGGGTGACGGTGCGGGCCAGCCAGGGCCACAGCCCCGTGACGACGAGCAGCACGCCGCACAACAGAAACGCGCCGACGGCGCTGCGGAAATCGTCGGTGCCCTCCGACGCGAGCAGCAGTGCCGCTGCCGGCGTCGACCACACGATCGACATCGGAATGCGGTACACCGTGCTGAGCACCACCGTGATCAACCCGGGCACGACGCACAGCACGAGCAGCCCCGACGCCGCCTGATCGTCGGTCGCCCCGACGTTGCGCAAGCCGGCGATCAGCAGCGCGAACGACGACGCGAACCCGGTGACTCCCGCGACGAGGCCCGCGAAGATCGGCTGGGCGAGACCGGCGGGGCGCATCCATTCAGCCTAGAACCGCCCGTCAGTGGCCGAACACCGCACGCATCCGCTGCCAATCGGCCTCGCGCACCCAGACGGGCACCTCCTCGATCGGGGCCGCGCGCTCGACGACGCGGCCGCCATCGATCGACTCTCCGGTGAACGCGTCGCGCCACGTTCCGACGGGCAGGTACGCGGTCGCGGTCGTCGCCCCCTCGTGCGTCACCGGCGCGACGAGCAGCGCGTCGCCGAGCATCCACTGCATCGGGTACTCCCAGACCTGCGGGTCGGCGGGCGCGTCGAAGAACAGCGGACGCATGAGCGGCTGTCGCGTGGCGACGGCCCGCGCGGCCTCGTCGGCGAGGTACGGTACCAGCCGTTCGCGGAGTTCGGTGAACGCCCGGAACGTCGGGATGACCCGCTCGTCGCCGGTGCGCTCGGCGATGTTCCACGGCGTGCGGTCACGCGACGGCGAGCGGTGGTGGTTGAACTCCGAGTGGTACTGCATGATCGGCACGAACGCCGCGGTGGCAGCCGATCGGAGGTAGAGCTCGGCGGTCGGGATGTCGCCGCTGAAGCCCGCGAGATCCCAACCCCAGTAGACGATCCCCGACGCGGCGGCGTTGAGCCCGGCGAACAGCGACCAGCGGAAGGCATCCCACGTCGAGTTCTCGTCGCCAGCCCAGAACGCCCCGTGCGCCTGGCTGCCGGTGAAGCCGGCGCGACTGAACGTCACCGGCGCCTTGCCCGCGCGACGCAGGAGGTCGCCGTAGGCCCTCGCGTAGTGCACCGGGAAGGTGTTGTTCTTCTCGTCGCCGCGGCGTCCATCGAGGTAGACCAGCTCGCGGCCCCACGCGTGCTCGCCGCCGTCGGTCTTGAAGCCGTCGATGCCGATCTCATCGACGAGGTAGCGACGCTTCTCGGTCCACCAGCGGGCGGCGCGTTCGTCGGTGAGGTCGGGCATCAGCCCGAGCGGGAACCACCAGCCGCGGTTCCGGTACGCTCGCAGCGACCCGTCGGGAGCGGGCTCCCGGATCAGTACACCGTCGCGGATCGCGGCGGCGGCATCCTCTGCGAGCTGACCCTTCGGGTGCGGCCGCATCTTGAGCAGCGGGATCTGCCACAGGTGCAGGCGGATGTCGCGGCGGTGCAGCTCGTCGGTCATCCCCTTCGGATCGGGCCAGGCGCCCTCCGCGGGGAACTCGAAGTCGGCGAGCATCTTCGGTTGTGCACCGTCGACTACCGCGGAGGTCGCGTCGCGCCAGGTGGTGAACGTCGACTCGTCACTCCACGCCTCGATGACGATCGACCCGACCGGGATGTCGTGGTCGCGGTGGGCGTCCGCCTGGCGCAGCACTTCGGCTTGTGTGTTCCACTCGTTCCCGCTGGCCCACAGCCGAAAGACCCAGGCCGGAAGTTCCTCAGGGGCACCGACCCGTTCGAGGAATGCGCCGAGCACCTCTCGCGGTGCACCGTCGAAGAACTCAATCTCGAGAGAACCGTCGTCGGGCGTCTCGGCCTCGATCCAGAGCATCCCGTCATGTCGTGCGTCGACGTCGAACCAGACGCGGCGCGACGTGCGCACATGGAAGCCCCAGCCGGCACCGCCCACGACGTGCGCGAACGGCATCGGCAGGTAGGTCTTCCGCTCGGCGCCCTGATTCTTGTACTGCTCGAAGACGACGGAGTCGAGGGTCGCGCCGCGCTGGTCGAGTCGGTCGAAGCGTTCGCCGAACCCGACGACGCGCTCCCCCGGCGCGAGCGGGAGCGCGAACCGCACCCGCAACGTGTGGGCGCCATCGCCGAGGGCGGTGCCGGCGACGATCCGCTCCCCGCCGATCTCGTCGACACCGGGTGCGCCGTCGGTCCAGCCGCTCACCGTGGCGTCGAACCACCGCGTGTTCTCGGTGGGCGCGGTGAAGCGGTAGCC
>CAZCEE010000143.1:0-6250 GCA_964497165.1 uncultured Schumannella sp.
CGATGAGCAGCAGAAAGTTGGCGAAGATCGCGAACACGAACGGGTCGGTGTTCGGCCCCACCGGCAGGAACCGGGAGATGCGCGCATCGGGCACGACCGCGTGGTCGAGCCGCGTCGTGTTGCTTGCCGTTGCCCGCATTCCGAGGGTGTCCCAGTCGTCGAGCGTCGTCACGCCGCTGGCCTCCCGGGTGAGGAAGCCGTGCACGAGGCGCGGGCCGTCGGGGCCGTCCTGCTGCTTGCCGAAGACCCCGAGCCGGGTCCAGGCGGGCGCGAGGGAGGTGAAGATCTTGGTTCCCGTGAAGGCGAAACCCCCGTCGACGGTTTCAACGGCGGTGAGCGAGTCCCACAACACGAGGTCGTTTCCCGGCTCGCTGATCCCGAACGCGAACAGCTCACCCGCCTCGACATCCCGGAGCACCCAGTCGAGGCTCGTGTCGCCGCGGTCGTGCAGAACGCGCGCGACACCGACCCACACGTGATGCATGTTGATGCCGAGCGCGGTTGCGGGGGCGTGCGCCGCGAGAAGCCGCTGGTCGCGCGCGGTCTCGAGCAACGAACGGGGCGCGAGGAAACCGGCGGCCTTGAGGTCGTCGAGATCCTCGGCGAAAAAGGCGTTCTCGCGGTCGTACCCGGGGGCGCGCTCCCGGATGCGGGCGAGAAGGTCGGGCGTCAGCGGGGACACTTCTTCAGGCTACGCGAGGGCTTCATGCGCGGCGGCGAGCACGACAGGGTCGGCACAGCCGCGGGCGAACCCCTCGATGCGGCGGTCGATGTCGTGCCGAATGAGTCGCGCGCCGATCCACTCGGCCAACGGAGCGATCACCCGCGGGCGGCAGGAGAAGTTGTACTTCCAGGTTGCGAGGGTCCCGTCGGGATGCGGGGCGAACCGCCAGCCGCCGCCGAGCTTGTCGAAGAACCACGGCAGCTTCGTGACCTTCATCCCGACGCTCGTCGGCGGACGGTACGAGACGTACTCGCTCACCATGCGCAGCCCGCGACGAGAGACCGTGAGCGTGCGCACCCCGGCCGCGGGCCGTTCAGCACCGTCGAGCAGCCGCTGTTCGCGGATGAAGACGTCCCACCGCATCCGGATCTCTCCGGTCGTCTGCGAGACGGCAAACGCCACGTCGGGCGTCACCGGCACGACGACACTGCTCTCGACGACCGGCACGCTCCGAGGCTATCTGCCCGACTTCGTGCCTTCCCGCGCCCGAATGGGCACGAAGTCGGGCAAATAGCTAGTTCTTGAGGTCGCGCAGCACGGCTTCGAGGGCGTCGACGGCGAGGTCGAGATCCTCGACCGAGACGACGATCGGGGGTGCGAAGCGGATGGTGGACCCGTGCGTGTCCTTCGCGAGGATGCCGCGGGCCATGAGTCGCTCGCACACCTCCCGGCCGGTGCCCAGACGCGGGTCGATGTCGACGCCCGCCCAGAGCCCGACCCCGCGCACCGCGGCGACGCCGTGCCCCACGAGGGCCTTCAACCGGGACTGCAGGTGCGCGCCGAGCTCCTGCGCCCGCGCCTGGTATTCGCCGGTCTCGAGCAGTTCGACGACCGCGAGACCGACGGCCGCTGCGAGGGGGTTGCCGCCGAACGTCGAGCCGTGCTCGCCCGGACGCAACACCCCGAGGATGTCGGCGTTCCC
Organism: uncultured Schumannella sp.; assembly: GCA_964497165.1. Taxonomy (GTDB): domain Bacteria; phylum Actinomycetota; class Actinomycetes; order Actinomycetales; family Microbacteriaceae; genus Pseudolysinimonas_A. Next base: position 1,647 of record CAZCEE010000143.1, read on the forward strand.
GACGACAGCGCTCACCGGCACGATTCCGCCGCCGAGTGCTTTGCCGAGCAGGTAGAGGTCAGGTACGACACCTTCGTTGTCGCACTGGAAGGTCGCCCCGGTGCGCCCGAGCCCCGACTGGATCTCGTCGGCGATGAACAGCACGTTGCGCTCGGCGGTCATCCGGCGCACCTCGGCGAGATATCCGGGGCGGGGGACGACACCGCCCGCCTCGCCCTGGATCGGCTCGAGCAGCACCGCGACGGTGTCGTCATCGAGTTCGGCTTCAAGCGCCGCGGCATCGCCGTAGGGCACCGAGACGAAGCCCGGGGTGAACGGACCGAAGCCGTCTTTCGCTTGCGGGTCGGAGGAGAAGCCGACGATCGTCGTCGTGCGCCCGTGGAAGTTGCCATCGGCGACGATGATCTTCGCGCGGCCATCGGCGACTCCCTTGACGCGGTACCCCCACGCGCGTGCCACCTTGATCGCCGACTCGACAGCTTCGGCGCCGGTGTTCATCGGCAGCACCATGTCTTTCTTCGCCAACCGCGCGAGTGCTTCCAGGAACGGCCCGAGCCGGTCGTTGTGGAAGGCGCGACTGGTGAGCGTGACCCGGTCGAGCTGCTCTCGCGCGGCGGCGAGCAGCACGGGATGCCCGTGCCCGAAGTTCAGCGCGGAGTACGCGGCGAGGCAGTCGAGGTAGCGGTTGCCTTCCGGGTCGGTGATCCACGCCCCGGACGCCGAAGCGGCGACGACGGGGAGGGGATGGTAGTTGTGCGCGCCGTACCGCTCGACCAAGTCGATCGCGGCCTCGGAGGAGATGCCCGTTCTGGTGCTCATCGCCGGGCCCTACCGTCTCAGTTCCAGGGTGCAACACTTCACGCCACCGCCGCCGAGCAGCAGCTCGGAGAGGTCGACGCCGATGGGGGTGTAGCCGCGTTCGCGCAACGACGCTTCGAAGCCCACCGCGCGCGACGCGATCACGACGTTCCTGCCGTCGCTGAAACTGTTGAGCCCGAGCACCGCGGCATCGTCATCGTTCACCGTCACCGCATCCGGATAGAGGTCGTGGATGATCTGCCGTGACGCCTCGTCGAACGCCTTCGGCAGGTAGGCGATGTTGCCGGCACCTGCATGCGAATCGGTGTCGAGCACCGCGATCGCCGTGTCGAGATGGTAGAACTCCGGGTCGATCAGCTTCAGCGTGACCACCTCGCGCCCGACTCCGTCTTCCCTTCCGGCTCCGCCGAACAAGCGGCGCAGTTCGTCATGCGAAGCGGCGTCGCTTCGGAATCCGGTGCCGGCGAGGATGCGCTCCCCGACGAGCAGAAAGTCGCCTTCGCCTTCATTGATCGACACCGGCTCGGCGACTTCGAAGCCGTGCGACCGGAACCAGTCCATGTACGCCGGCCCTTCGGGGCCGCGCTCGTCGTACTGGAAACGCGCCCCGTAGGCGATTCCGTCGAGGGTGAACCCGCCGTTCGCCGCATAGACCATGTCGGGCAGCCCGGGCAGCGGGTCGATCAGCTCCACATCGAAGCCGAGGTCGAGGTAGATCCGGTAGAGCACCTCCCACTGCCGCACGGCGAGAGAGGTGTCGGTGGGCTCTTCGGGATGCATCCACGGGTTGATCCGGTAGCTCACGGTGAAGTGCTCGGGGCGGCACATGAGCACGGTCTTGTGCTCGGCGACCCGCTCGACGGGCGCGGACGTAACGGCCACCTGCTGCATATAGCCAGCATCGCACGCACGCATCCGGAGTTTCCGGGCGCAGCACGCACGTCTGACGCAAATCGGGCACGGCTCACGCAACGAACCGGCGTACCCTCAGTGGGTGGACAACCTGGACTACGGGATCATCGACCTGCTCCGCCAGAACGCTCGCGCCGGCTACGGCGACATCGGCGTGCGAATCGGCCTTTCGGCTTCGGCCGTGAAGCGGCGCGTCGACCGACTCGTCGCCGACAAGGTCATCCGCGCGTTCACCGTGCAGGTCGACCCGGTCGTCGACGGCCTCTCGACCGAGGCGTACGTCGAACTGTTCTGCCGGGGCACCGTCGCCCCCGAAGAGCTGCGCCGCATCCTCTCCGCCGTTCCCGAAGTACAGGATGCCGCAACGGTCACCGGCGACGCCGACGCGATCGTGCACGTGCGCTCGCGCGACATCCCCAGCCTCGAAGACGCCTTGGAGCGCATCCGCATCGCCCCCACCGTCGACCACACCCGCAGCGCCATCGTGCTCTCGCGCCTGGTGCACCGCTCGTACGACTAACCCATCCTCGGGTGAGACATCCCATTTGGGATATCTCACCCCGACTGAGATCCCATCTGGGATATCTCACCCACGGGGTGGCTCAGACGACGAGGGCGCCGAAGTCCCGGTCGGGGGTGCCGAAGCGGTGCGCGGTGATCGACACCGACTGTTCGCGCAGGAACGGCAGCAGCTCGATCCGACCCGCCCCCGTCACCGCGCCCGACCAGACGGCGACGTCGGGTGAGCCGCCGAGTGCGGTCGCGAGAGCCAACCGATCGCCGCCGATCAGGCGGATGCGCGCAGGTAGCCCTGAAGCCGACCGCACGAGGAACGCGGCGTCGCTCTCGACCTTCACCCCGAGGATGCCGAGCGGCGAGCGGCCGAGCGGTGTGCCGTCATCGACGAGCGGCAGCAGTCCCGCCGGCAGGGGGGACGCCGTGCTGACGAGCAGTTTTGCCCGCGCCCGGACTCCCGCGCACAGCAGGCGCGCGAGGTCGGCCAGGTCGCCGTCTTCGGCGAGCCGCAGCACGACCTCGGCCGGGCGGTAGCGAAGTACATTGCGCTCGATTCCGAGTGCCGACGGGTCATGGCTGCGGCCGAACTCGCGCGTCCAGCACTCCTGGTCGTCGAAGGCCGCGCGGCGCACCGCGTCGAAGCCGGGAAAGTCGAGCACCGGCTGGAACGCCTCGATGACCGTGCGCACGCGATCGTCGAGACCGTCGAGGGTGAGGTCGTCGCTCGGCTTACCGGGCTCCGACAGCCAGTCGCCCAGAACGAGGAGGGTGTTCGGCCCGCCCGCCTTGGCGCCCGCTCCGACCGACGAGCGCTTCCACCCGCCGAACGGCTGCCGCCGCACGATCGCACCGGTGATGGGTCGGTTGACGTAGAGGTTGCCCGCCTGCACCTCGTCGAGCCAGTGGGCGACCTCTCGCGGGTCCAGTGAGTGGATGCCGGCGGTGAGCCCATAGTCGGTCGCGTTCTGCAGCGCGATCGCTTCGGTGAGCGTCGAGGCCGTCACGAGCCCCAGCACGGGACCGAAGAACTCGGTGCGATGGAAATCACTTCCCGGGGCGACGCCATCCCGAACCCCCGGTGACCAGAGCCGCTCGGTGGCGTCGAGCGGGCGCGGGGCGACGAGCCAGCTCTCGCCCTCGCCGAGCTGGGTCAGTCCACGCGCGAGCTTTCCCGACGCCGGCTCAACGAGGGGGCCGATCTGGGTCGCCGGGTCGCTCGGCGAGCCGACGGCGAGACTCGCGACGGCATCCGAGAGTTGCCGACGGAACCGCTCGGAGGTGCCAACCGATCCGACCAGGATGGCGAGCGACGCGGCGGAGCACTTCTGCCCGGCGTTGCCGAAGGCGCTCCTCACGATGTCGGCAACGGCGAGGTCGAGGTCGGCGCTCGGCGTGACGATGATCGAGTTCTTGCCGCTCGTCTCGGCCAGCAACGGCAGGTCGGGCCGCCAGGAGGTGAAGAGGGCGGCGGTCTCGATCGACCCGGTGAGCAGCACGCGGCCGACCTCGGGGGCGGTGATGAGCGCGCGACCGGCATCGCCTTCGCCGGTGTCGACGAGCCCGAGTACCTCGCGGGGCACCCCGGCCTCCCAGAGCGCTTCGGCGAGCACGGCGCCGCACCGCCCGGCCTGCGGTGCCGGTTTGAGCAAAACGGCGCTGCCCGCCGCGAGCGCCGACAGCACTCCCCCTGCGGGGATCGACACCGGGAAGTTCCACGGCGGGGTCACGACGGTGAGCGCCACCGGCCGGAACACGGCGCCGCGGATGCCGGCGAGCTCACGCGCGCGCTCGGCGTAGTAGTACGCGAAGTCGACGGCTTCGCTGACCTCGACATCCGCTTCGGCGAGGGTCTTGCCGGTCTCGTCGACCATGACTTCGATGAACCGGCTGCGGAACGCGGCGAGCACCTCCCCCGCGCGATCGAGGTACTCGAGCGTGCGCGCATGCAGCACCACGCCCACGTTCGAGAATGCGCCGAGATGGACGTGCGGCACCGCACGCAGGACCGCGAAGCTGTAGGTCATCAGCGTCATCTGCGTGCCGCCCTGCGCCGTACGGGTTCCTGCGCGCGTTGCAATTGTGCGCTGATGGCCTCGGCGACGAATGCACGCGGCGCCTCGAGGCAGGCGCGCAGATAGGAACGGTAACGCGCCCGCGCCTCGCCGGCGGACGAGAACTCATTCGCACTCACCGGATCCATGAGCAGCGCGTCCGGTACAGCGTCGAGAACGTCGTCGATGAGCGTGCCGCCGGCATGCGCGGAGAGGCGCGCATCTGCCGCTTCGATGTCGCCCGCGGCCGCGAGCAGCACATGGTTCGCGATGAGCGCAAACGGATTGCGGATACGCTCTTCATCG
>CAZCEE010000144.1:0-6236 GCA_964497165.1 uncultured Schumannella sp.
AGAGCCGGCATGAACGAAGGCCCCGGATCGTGATCATCCGGGGCCTTCGAGACTCGTGCGCGAGGGGGGACTTGAACCCCCACGCCCTTTCGGGCACTAGCACCTCAAGCTAGCGCGTCTGCCATTTCCGCCACCCGCGCGAGTGCGCCGCCTACGTGAAAAATCACTGTGGCGACCGAGGATAGACATTAGCATGCGCCTCCCGTCCGCTCCGACGTGGTCGGTGGTCGCCGGTAGCTTCGGGATGAGGGAGAGCGCCATGGCCATTGAAGACCATCCACGGATGCGGTTCGACACAATCGCGCAGTTCCGGGCCTGGCTCGACGCACACCACGAGACCGCGCAGGGCATCCGCCTCGAGGTCGCGAAGAAGGGCGCCCCGATCTCGACCCACACGGTCGATGAGTCGCTGGACGCCGCCCTCGAGTACGGCTGGATCGACGGCCGCCGCAAAGGCATCGACGAGCACATCTTCGAGCAGTACTACGCCCCGCGCGGGCCGAAGAGCACGTGGTCGGTGAAGAACGTCGAGACGGTGAATCGCAAGATCGCGGCCGGCGAGATGAAGCCGCGCGGCATGCTCGAGGTCGAGAAGGCGAAGGCCGACGGCCGCTGGGACCGGGCCTACGCCGGCGCCGCGGCAGCGGTGCCGCATCCCGACTTCCTCGCCGCCCTCGAGAAGAACCCCGTGGCAAAAGCAACCTACGAGTCGCTCAACGCGCAGAACCGCTTCGCCGTCTACTTCCGCCTTCACAACGCAAAGAAGGCCGAGACCGTCGCGCGCATGATCGACCGCTTCATCGACACTTTCAACCGGGGCGAGACGCTCTTCTAACCGGTCGCGAGACCTTCTACTGAGTCGCAGCGCTGAGTATCCTGCCGCCATGAGGCATCCCGTCCCCGTCGTCGCGCTGACGGCCGCTGCGCTCGCGCTCCTGACGGCCTGCAGCCCCCCGGTGACCGGTGCGATCGCCTTCACCGTCGAGGGCGACCGCCTGGTCGCGATCGTGCACATGTGCGAGGGCACCGCGGAGGAGTTCCAGATCATCCCCGAAGGCGACGTGGGGGAGGGCTACTTCGAGCGGCAGTTCTGGGATCTGCCCGCCGCCGATGGCAACGAGTACCGGCTCGACATCGGCGACGTCGCCGAGTTCGGCGCGGCACTCGACCCGGAGGTGTCGTACTCCACGAGTGCAGAACCCGGCGACGACTCCCGCTCGGCCCGCGGCCCGAACGTCACGGCAGCCGATCTGTCGGGGCTCAGCGACGGCGACGTCTTCTACCGCGTCATCGAGCCGGAAGTTGTCACACTCGTCGGCACTCTCGATGAGTTCCGCGTTGCGGCGTGCAGCTGACCCGTCAGGCTCCCATCGCGCCTCGGTTACCCTCGAACGCATGGCGGATGACGAGCTTGAGCAGACCGCCGCGATCGCACGCGACCTGATCCGCTTCGAGACGGTCAACTGGGGCGGGGGCCGCAGCAAGGGCGAGACTGAGGCCGCGGAGTATGTTGCCGCGAAACTCGAGGCGCTCGGCCTGAAGCCGCAACTTTTCGACTCGGAGCCCGGGCGCACGAGCGTCGTCGCGCGGGTGCCGGGCCGCGATCCTGAGCGTCCGGCGATGGTGCTGCACGGTCACCTCGATGTCGTGCCTGCCGATGCGGCGAACTGGAGCGTCGACCCGTTCGAGGGCGTCATCAGGGACGGCATGCTGTGGGGCCGCGGCGCTGTCGACATGAAGGACATGGATGCCATGATCCTGACGTCGCTCGGCGACATCCTCTCTGCCGGCGAGCTCCCGGCCCGCGAACTCGTCGTCGCCTTCTTCGCCGACGAAGAGAACGGCGGCGTCTACGGTTCGCACTTCATGGTCGACGAGCATCCGGAGCTGTTTGCCGGGGCGACGGAGGCGGTGAGCGAGGTCGGGGGCTATTCGATCGACCTCGGCGGCACGCGTGCGTATCTGCTGCAGACCGGCGAGAAGGCGCTCGTCTGGATCAAACTCATCGCGCGCGGCACGGCGGCCCACGGGTCGCGGGTGTTCCGTGACAACGCCGTCACGAAGCTCGCCGAAGCCGTCGCGAAACTCGGCCGCGAGGAGTGGCCGGTGCATCTCACGGCGACGACGCGCGACCAGTTGGGCCGGCTCGCCGAGATCCTTGGGGGCGACGTCGACGATCCGGATGCGCTCATCCTCTCGGCCGGAACCGCGGCCGGCTTCCTGCAGGCCGGCATCCACGTGACGACGAACCCGACGGTGCTCGAAGCCGGCTACAAGCACAACGTGATCCCCGACCGAGCGGAAGCCCTCATCGACACTCGGCCGTTCCCGGGTCGCGAAGACGAGGTGCTCGCCCGCATTCGCGAAATCGTCGGGCCCGAGATCGAGATCGAGATCGTGCACCACGACATCGGCATGGAAGGCGAATTCTCCGGAGACCTCGTGGATGCGATGGTCGCCTCGCTGCACCGCTTCGACCCCGGCGCGCCCGTGCTGCCGTACCTGATGAGCGGCGGCACCGACAACAAAGCCCTCGCGAAGCTCGGCATCACCGGGTACGGCTTCGCACCCCTGAAGCTCGGGCCCGAACTGAACTTCCCGGCGATGTTCCACGGAGTCGACGAGCGGGTGCCGCTCGACGCGCTCGCGTTCGGTAGCGCCGTGCTCGGCGACTTCCTGCGAAACTGCTGACGACATGTCGATCCAGCTCCCGACGATCCTTCCGACGCGAAGGACTACCTCTCCCGCACGCTATGTGATCGCGGGCGTCGTGCTCATCGCCGGGATGGCGGCGCTGCGCGTCTTCGCGCCCGACTCGGGTGGCATCGAACTCGGCGACGTCACGCAGGACTTCGTCACCCTCTCGCTGGCCGTCATCATCGAGTCGATCCCGTTCGTATTCCTCGGCATCGGGCTCGCGGTCGTCGTGCAGGTCTGGGTCCCGGAGCGCGTGATCATGCGGGTGCTGCCGCGCAATCCGATCCTGCGACGCATGGCGCTCTCGCTGCTCGGAGTGCTGCTGCCGGTGTGCGAGTGCGGTAACGTGCCGCTCTCCCGCGGCCTCGTGATGCGCGGGCTCACCGTGCCCGAAGCGATGACCTTTCTCGTCGCCGCACCGATCGTCAACCCCGTCACCATCATCACGACCTACCAGGCGTTCGGGTTCGACGACGGCATCCTGGTGGCTCGCGTGATCGGCGGGTTCGTCATCGCGAACCTGGTCGGTTGGCTGTTTTCGCGCCACCCCGATCCCGACGCCCTGCTGACCCGATCGTTCTCGGCGACCTGCAAACGCGCGCGGGAACACGCCCACGACGAGCACGGCGGCAAGTGGCGCCGCTCGGTCGAGAACTTCGCTGCCGAGACGACCACGATGATGCCGGCTCTGCTCGTCGGTTCCGCCATCGCGGGGCTCATCCAGGTGGCCGTCTCGCGCGACGTGCTCGTCACGCTCGGCTCCAACCCGGTGTGGTCGGTGTTCGTGCTCATGCTTCTGGCGTTCGTGATCTCGGTCTGTTCCAACGTCGACGCCTTCTTCGTGCTCGCTCTCGGCTCGACGTTCCTGCCGGGTGCCATCGTCGCGTTCCTGCTGTTCGGCCCCGTGATCGACATCAAGATGCTCGCGCTCATGCGCACGACGTACAGCGCGCGCGCGCTTGCGCTGCTCACCCTCGTCGTCGGGCTCGGAGCCGCGACCATCGGATTGGCGATCAACCTTGCGTGACCGGTTCGTACAGCGCTGGCTCGGGGTGATGTTGAGCCTCATCGGCGTGGTCGCCATCCTGTGGCTCGGCGCCACCGGACGGCTGGAGCTCTACATCCACCCCCGGTACGTCGTGTTCACGATCGTGATGGCGGTCATCGGGGGCGCGGCGTCGATCGCGGCCTTCCTCGTCGTGCCCGGGCGTTCGGCCCACGAGCACGAGCACGGTCACGACCATGACCACGACGAGCTGCCCGAGAACCCGCCGCGCACTGGATGGCGGGCCGCCGTCGCCATCACGGGGAGCGTGCTGCTCGTCGCCGCCACCGTTGTCGCACTGCTCGTGCTGCCGCCCGCGACCCTCACCTCGGCGACGGCCGAGAATCGGGACATTGCGGGCTCGACCGCCCTCTCCTCCGCCGACACGACCCAACTGGTCGGCGGCGACTCCACGACGTTCACAGTGAAGGACTGGGCAACCCTGCTGCATCAGAGTCTCGGCGACGACTTCTTCGCCGGCAAACCTGCGGCCTTCTCCGGCTTCCTCGTGGCGACCGACGACCCCGACATCGTCTACGTGGCGCGGTTCCTCGTCACCTGCTGCGCCGTCGACGCCCAGCCGCTAGCCGTTCCCGTTCTGCTACCCGGGTGGCAAGACGACTTCGCCGTCGACGACTGGGTCGAGGTGACCGGCGGATTCGCGCCGAATCCCGACGCCGGGGCGACCGAGCCGATCCTGCTCGTGCCCAAGACTTTCGACGAGATCGAGCGGCCCGCTCAGCCCTATGTCTACTGAGGACCCACGGTCGTACGCTCGGGCGCGACGCACTCGGCGGCTGAACCGCATCTTCCGGCGCTCCGTTGTCGCAACCGTCGGCATCCTCGGGGTGGCGACGGCGGGGCTCGCCGTCGCAGGCGCCTTCCGAGGGCCGCATCTCGCCGAAGCGAGTGTCGCGGCTGCGACGGCCCTCGAGCGTTCCGGGCAGCGACTCGTGCTGCAGGCAGATCAGGCGATCGATCCCGTCGAAGCCGCCGATGTACGCATCGTGCCCGACATCCCGATCGATGTCTCCTCCGATGAGCGTGCGATCACGATCCGGTTCACCGGGATGCTGCGCGCCCTCACCCAGTACACGGTCTCCGTCGCGGTTTCGGGCGCGTCGACAGGAGTCGATGGCACCCTCGACTACGCGTTCACCACCCCCGACCTCGACATCGCCGTGCTCGTGCGCGACCTCGACGGCGTCGACGAGGTGCGTGGCCGCACGGTGTCCGGCGACGACGCCGCGACGCTGTTCTCGGCCGACCGCATCCAAGAGTTCGCGCTGCTCCGTGACGGCGTCGCGGCGGTCGTGCTCGACGACTCCGGCGCGAACGGTCGGCTGATGATCGCACCCGAGGGCGAGCAACTCACCGAAGAGGTCACGTTGCCCGCACCGGGGCGTCTTCAGCAACTCCGTGCCTCCGACACCACCGATCGGCTCGGAGTGGTGTTCACGTCGGCCGACCCCGACGGCCCCGATGCGCGGCTCGCGCACCTCCTGCTCCTCGACCGACTCGACCCCTCGGGGATCGCTCGGCCCGTGACGGGCCTCGATGGCGAGCCGATCTCGGTGCTCGACTGGCGGTTCGTGCCGGGCACCCCCTACCTCGTTGTGCAGGCGTTCGATCAGTCGATGCTGCTGATCGACACCGAGACCGCGGATGCCGCACCCGTGCCCCTCGGCGAGCACGCGGAACTGCGCGGATTCCTCCCGGCAACGCTGCAACTGGTGGTCGCCGATCCGCTATCGGGAAGCACGATCGACCTCGAGTCGGGCGAGACAGCCCCGCTCGAGCTGCCCGACGACGGGCTCGACGATTCCGCCTATCCGGGCAAGATCGTCGCCCTCACCGCCGACAGCTACGTCGAGGTAGCGTCGCGCCCGGCGTCGGGGGAGGGGTTCGTGCTCGACTACGAGGTTCTGCTCGTCGGGCCCGGTGGCATCGAGGTGATCTTCGACCCTGATGCCGGCGTCCCGCTCCGCGACATCTGCCTATCGCCGAACGGGCAGTACCTCGCCGTCGAGGTGCAGGATCCGGAAGGGGAGCCCGACGGCTACCCGAACGTGTCGGGGCGCACCCTCAGCACGACCTACTTCGTCGACCTCGAAACGGGCCAGGCGAATCGCGCCATTGCCGGCTTCGCCTCGTCGTGGTGCAGCTGAGAAGCGTCGCCGTGAATCCTGACAGGCTCTGTTGCTGAAAAGATGTGCTGGTGGACTTTCTCGAGGCAATCATCCTGGGCCTCCTGCAGGGTCTCACCGAGTTCCTGCCGATCTCGTCGAGCGCACATCTGCGCATCTTCGGTGATCTCGCCGGCTGGGGCGACCCCGGTGCGACCTTCACCGCGATCACCCAGCTCGGCACCGAGCTCGCCGTGCTCATTTACTTCCGCCACGACATCTTCCGCATCATCAGCAAGTGGTTCCGCTCGTTCGGGGCGCAGGGCGGCGCGCATTCAGCGGGCATCCAAAAGGGTGACCCCGACGTG
>CAZCEE010000145.1:0-6227 GCA_964497165.1 uncultured Schumannella sp.
GCCTCGCCTACGGGCTCTCGCCGTTCGGCCTCAGCAAGCAGCTGCGCATCGAGGTCGGCGAGGCGAAGGAGCTCATCGCCGACTACCTCGCCCGGTTCGGCGGGGTGCGCGACTACCTCCGCGGCGTCGTCGAGCAGGCGCGGATGGACGGGTTCACGACGACCCTGTTCGGTCGCCGCCGTCCGTTCGGCGACCTCACGTCGACCAACCGCACGCTTCGCGAAAACGCCGAACGTCAGGCCCTCAACTCGCCGATCCAAGGATCTGCCGCCGACGTCATCAAGATCGCGATGCTCGGAATCGATGCCGACATCCGTGAGCGAGGGCTCGCATCGCGCATGTTGTTGCAGGTGCACGACGAGCTCGTTCTCGAGGTCGTCGCCGCCGAACTCGACGAGATCACCGCGATCGTCACCGATCGGATGGCACACGCGGCCGATCTCAGCGTTCCCCTCGACGTGCAGGTGGGTTCGGGCCCGAACTGGGACGCTGCGGCTCACTGACGCTGCGCTCACCGAAAACCCCCAGCATTCATCCCTCGACGGATGTCGGGGTGGGCGTGCAGAATGTCGGGAACGCGCCACATACCAGTTCCCACGACGCGCGACCGATCGAGGAGGATTCCATGCCCGCTCGTACCGCCGTCGTCGCGTCCCGCATCGGACTGCACGCCCGTCCCGCATCGCTCGTGAGCCTTGCCGCCGCAAGCGCCGGAGTGCCTGTCCTCATCGAGGCGCATGGGCGTAGCGTCAACGCTGCAAGCATCCTCGGCATTCTCTCCCTCGACGTCAGCCACGGCGACGAAGTTGTCGTGAGCGCCGACGATCCCGCCGCGGTCGACGCCCTCATCGCCCTCCTGGAGCGCGACCTCACCGAAGACTGACCTCGGTCATAGGCTGGACGGTATGACCGATCAGCCGAGCCGTTCGTCCACGCCCATCGACAAGATCGCCGAAGAATGGGTCGCCACGATGGTCGACCTCGATCCGGACACCGCGATCTGGATGGGGGTCGAGGGTCGCATCGGTGAGATCGGCGACTACTCACCGGCCGGTCACGACAAGCTGGTCGCCGAGGCCAAGAAGGTCGTTGCGGCGCTCGCTGCTGCGAAGCCCGTCGACGGGGTCGATGAGGTCACCAAGACCGACATCACGTCGGAGCTTTCGCTGGAAATCGCCTCCGCCGAGGCCGGCTACCACCTGCGCGACCTCAACGTCATCGCCTCGCCGTCTCAAGGCATCCGCGAGATCTTCGACCTCATGCCGACCGAGTCCGAGGCCGACTGGTCGGTCATCTCCACCCGCCTCGGCAACGTGCCGGGGGCCGTCGACGGATACATCGAGACCCTCCGGAAGGGCATGGCGACGGGATCAGTACCTGCTCAACGCCAGGTCGCGGAGGTCGCCCAGCAGGCGCGTAAGCACGGCGACCCGCTCGGCTTCTTCTTCGACTTCACCGGCGCCGCGAAGCTCGGGGGCGGCGGGGAGTTGCCCGCGTCGCTCGCCGCCGATCTGAAGAAGGGTGCTGAGTCGTCGGCCGACGCCTACGACCGGCTCGCCACCTTCCTGGAGACCGAGTTGGCGCCGGCCGCGACTGAGGTCGACGGGGTGGGACGCGAACTCTACGCCCTGCGCTCGCAACACTTCCTCGGCGCGCAGATCGACCTCGACGAGACCTACGAGTGGGGGATCGAAGAGCTGGCGCGCATGGTCGCTGAGCAGGACCGCATCGCGGGCGAGATCGTGCCCGGAGGCACCGTCGCCGACGCGATCAAGGCGCTCGAGAAGGACGCGTCGCGCAAGCTCAACGGCACCGACGAGCTGCAGCGCTGGATGCAGGAGACCAGCGACAAGGCGGTCGCCGACCTCTCGAAGCACCACTTCGACATCCCGGATGCGATCAAGAACCTCGAGTGCATGATCGCCCCCACGCAAGAGGGCGGCATCTACTACACCGGCCCTGCCGACGACTTCTCGCGTCCGGGCCGCATGTGGTGGAGCGTGCCCGAGGGGGTCACCGAGTTCGACACCTGGCGCGAGTTGACCACCGTCTACCACGAGGGCGTTCCCGGCCACCACCTGCAGATCGGGCAGGCCGTCTACAACCGCGCGACCCTCAACCTCTGGCGCCGCCAGCTCGGTGGCACGAGCGGCCACGCGGAAGGCTGGGCCCTCTACGCCGAGCGGCTCATGGAGGAGCTGGGCTACCTCGACGACCCGGCCGACCGGCTCGGGATGCTCGACGGGCAGCGCATGCGGGCGGCTCGCGTCGTGCTCGACATCGGCGTGCACCTCGGCAAGCCGCGTCTCGACGGCAACGGCACCTGGGATCACGACTACGCGCTCGGCTTCATGCGCGACAACGTCAACATGAACGACTCGTTCGTACGCTTCGAGGTGAACCGCTACCTCGGCTGGCCGGGCCAGGCGCCGTCCTACAAGGTCGGGCAGCGCATCTGGGAGCAGATTCGGGATGCCGCCCAGACCCGCGACGGTGCGTCGTTCTCGTTCAAGGACTTCCACAAGAAGGCGCTCGACATCGGCGGCGTCGGCCTCGACACGCTGAAGGCGACGCTGCTCACGTGACGTCGCCCGCGTGACATCGCCGTGGCAGCTCGCGCTCGGCGTGCGGCTGCAGCAGCTCGATCCCGCTCTCGCGACCTACTTCTCCACCGTCCCGGTGGGGAGTGTGGGGCGCGGGAGCGGAACGTTCGACCGGGTCGGCACCCCTCGGAAGTGGCTGTGGCCGGTGTACGCGGTGTTGGCACGCGCCGCGATCGCGTTCCCGGTGTGGGAGCGTGACGTGCCGTTCGAGGTCGTGAATGTTCCTGGCGACTCGTCGCTGCGCGCCACGATCGCCTTCGGCTTCCGGCGCGGTGAGCGGGTCATGCGGCACGAGATCCGGATGACGCCGAACGGCCTCGTTGACGCGCTCGGTACCCGGGGGCGTCTGGAGGCGGTGCTCCAGCCGGATGTCGTCGAAGGGCGACTCGAGGTGCGATCGACGGGGGTACGCTGGCGAGTCGGAGGCGTGCGCATCCGGATCCCGTTCGCGCCCCGAATCCATCTCGTCGAACGGCGGGACGGGAACCGCCAGCGTGTCGAGTTCTCGATGACCGCTCCGCTTCTCGGCCTGATCTACACCTACGCGGGCACCTTCGTCTATCGCATCGAGGCCGCGTGAAGGTGGTGATCGCGGGAGCGTCTGGCTTCATGGGCCACTACCTCACGGAACGATTCCGCGCGACGGGAGACCAGGTCGCGACAGTCGGACGCGCTGGCGCCGATGCCACGTGGGGCGACGGTGGGGCGATCGCCTCGGTTGTGGACGGGTCGCATGTGCTCATCAACCTCGCGGGCAAGAGCGTCAACTGCCGGTATGGGCCGGCAAACCGGGCGGAGATCCTGCGGTCGCGGGTCGAGACGACGCGCGAGCTCGGCGAAGCCGTCACGACAGCAGCCACCCCGCCGTCGCTGTGGCTCAACTCGTCGACAGCGACCATCTACCGCCACGCCGAAGACCGACCGATGACCGAGTCGACGGGGGAGCTCGGAACGGGCTTCTCGGTAGGTATCGCGCGCGCGTGGGAGGACGCGTTCTTCGAGCGCGAACTGCCCGCCACGCGCCGGGTGGCGCTGCGGACCGCGATCGTGCTGGGGAACGGCAGCGCGCTCGTGCCGCTGCTGAACCTCGCGCGCATCGGGTTCGGGGGTGCGCAGGTCGACGGCCCGTGGTTCCGATCGAAACGACGGATCGCGGCGGGCACGTTCCACGAGTACGGAGCCCGCGGCGGGCGCCAGCGCTTCTCGTGGGTGCATCTCGACGACGTGCTCGGCATCATCCGGTTCCTCATCGAGCATCCCGAGATCGACGGAGTCGTCAACGTCGCGGCGCCGAACCCGGTCGACAGCGTCACCGTGATGCGCAGCATCCGTCGGGCGCTCCGGGTGCCGTTCGGCATCCCGCTGCACCGGTGGGTGCTCGAGCCGTGCGCGTGGGCGATCCGCACCGAGACCGAGCTCGTGCTGAAGAGCCGCTGGGTCGTTCCCGAACGATTGCTCGCCGCGGGCTACGAGTTCGCGTATCCAGACGTCGACGACGCCGTGCGCGACATCGTGGCCGAACGACGGGGGCGTCGACGTCAGTCACGCCGGGCGTTGTAGACGGTGGATGCCGACGCGCCGTACTCGGTGAACGTGTGTAGCGCGCCAGCGCGCAACACATCGGAGGTGACGGAGATGCCGCGCGCTTCGAGTTGTTCGCGCCAATCGTCGCGGACCGGCCCCTCGTCGAAGCCGGTGAGTTGCTCGCACTCCGGCCCCGAGCCGGCGATCACGAGACGCCGCACCCCTGACCAGATCGTCGCGCCGTAACACATCGCGCACGGTCGCCAGTTGACGACGAGTTCGAGGTTGCGCGCGCCGAGATCCCATCGGCCGAGAGCGGTTTGGGCAAGACTCAGGGCGACCACTTCGGCGTGCGTCGACGAGAGGCCGCTGGAGAGCACGACGTTGACGCCGGCTGCGACCAGCTCGCCCGTGTCGGTATCGACCACGAGGGCCGCAAAGGGCCCGCCGTTGCCAGCCCGCCAGTTGAGATCGGCGAGTTCGTGCACCAGCGCCATGCGGTCCTCATCCGTCGCCAGAACGGCGGGAAGCGGCCGCCCGATCAACCAATGGGGGAGCGTGGCGGTGAAGGCGCTGGCGCGGTCCATCCACTCACGCTAGGCTAGAGAGTCGCGTTTGACGCGATTCCTATCCGCCTGCCATCGGCGAACGCAGCGTTAGCTGCAAAACAAGTATCTCATCGTCCTTGGCCCTCACTATGTCCACCTCCGGAGCAACCACTACATGACAACCGCAACGACCGCCACGGCCACCAAGCAGGTCGCCATCAACGACATCGGATCTGCTGAAGACTTTCTAGCCGCGGTCGAAAAGACTCTCAAGTTCTTCAACGACGGAGACCTCATCGAAGGCACCGTCGTCAAGATCGACCGCGACGAGGTACTCCTCGACGTCGGCTACAAGACCGAGGGTGTCATCCCCTCCCGCGAACTCTCCATCAAGCACGACGTCGACCCGTCTGAGGTTGTCAACGTCGGGGACATGGTGGAAGCCCTCGTTCTCCAGAAGGAGGACAAAGAGGGTCGCCTCATCCTGTCGAAGAAGCGCGCACAGTACGAGCGTGCCTGGGGCGACGTCGAGAAGATCAAGGACACCGACGGCGTCGTGACCGGCAAGGTCATCGAGGTCGTCAAGGGTGGCCTCATCGTCGACATCGGCCTCCGCGGCTTCCTGCCGGCCTCGCTCATCGAGCTGCGCCGCGTACGCGACCTCACGCCGTACCTCGACCAGGAGATCGAAGCGAAGATCCTCGAACTCGACAAGAACCGCAACAACGTCGTGCTGAGCCGCCGTGCGCTGCTCGAGCAGACGCAGTCGGAGTCGCGTTCGACGTTCCTCAACAACCTCCAGAAGGGCCAGGTCCGCAAGGGCGTCGTGTCCTCGATCGTCAACTTCGGCGCGTTCGTCGACCTCGGCGGCGTTGACGGCCTCGTGCACGTCTCCGAACTGTCGTGGAAGCACATCGAGCACGCGAGCGAGGTCGTCGAGGTCGGTCAGGACGTCACCGTCGAGATCCTCGAGGTCGACATGGAGCGCGAGCGCGTGTCGCTGTCGCTCAAGGCGACGCAGGAAGACCCGTGGCAGGTGTTCGCCCGCACCCACGCGATCGGCCAGATCGCACCGGGGAAGGTCACCAAGCTCGTTCCGTTCGGCGCGTTCGTGCGCGTTGCGGATGGCATCGAGGGCCTCGTGCACATCTCGGAGCTCAGCGGCAAGCACGTCGAGCTCGCCGAGCAGGTCGTGTCGGTGGGCGAGGAGGTCTTCGTCAAGGTCATCGACATCGACCTCGAGCGTCGCCGCATTTCGCTCTCGCTCAAGCAGGCGAACGAGTCGGTCGACCCGAACGGCACCGAGTTCGACTCGGGCCTCGCCGCGCTCTACGGCATGGTCACCGAGTACGACGAGCAGGGCAACTACAAGTTCCCGGAGGGCTTCGACGCCGAATCGGGCGAGTGGCTCGAAGGCTTCGACGCTCAGCGCGAGACCTGGGAGGCCGAGTACGCCGCCGCCCAGGCCCGTTGGGAGCTGCACAAGACCCAGGTGCTCGCCGCCGAGGAGAAGGGCATCGCCGACGCCCCCATCTCGTCGTCGACGCCGTCG
>CAZCEE010000146.1:0-6220 GCA_964497165.1 uncultured Schumannella sp.
GGGGCGTTCCTCGCGGCGGCGGCGGCCGGCGACCTCGCCGCGCTCGAAGGCGTGCTTGCGGCCGATGTCGTGTCGATCTCCGACGGCGGCGGCAAGGTGCTGGCCGCTCGCAAAGAGGTCGGCGGCCGTGAGCGGGTGGCGCAGTTCCTGCTCGGGGTGCTCGAGAAGTTCGGGCGGGGCATCACCCCGGTTCCCGTCGAGGTCAACGGCGGGCCGGGTGTGCTCGGGGTACGCGACGGTTCGCCCGTCGCCTTGTGGGTTGTCGACGCGGGGGCTGACGGCATCCATCGGGTCTTCATCGTGCTGAATCCCGCGAAGCTGTCACGTTTTGCGGGGCTATCCGATCTCAGCTAGGGAACCCACCTAGAAGGAGAAACATGACCAGCATCCTCGTCACCGGCGCCACCTCCGGCCCGGGATTCCCGCTCGTCGAACGGTTGCGCGCCGCCAGCCACGACGTGCGTGCGCTCAGCCGGAACCTGGGCGATGGTCGCGTCGTGGGCGACCTCGCGACCGGCGCCGGGCTTGATGCCGCACTCAGCGGGGCCGAGGTCGTCGTTCATCTCGCGACGAACCGCAAGAAGGACCTGCCCGACACCGAACGTCTACTTGCCGCATCGCGGGACGCGGGGGTGCGGCACTTCGTCTTCCTCTCGATCGTCGGGGTCGACCGCATCCCATACTTTTACTACCGCGACAAGGTCGCCATCGAGCAGGCGATCGCGGCGTCGGGCCTGCCATTCACGATCCTGCGGGCGACCCAGTTCCACTCGTTCCCGGGCGAGATTCTCGCGATGCTCGGCGGGCGGCTCTTCCTGGCGGGACTGAAGGTGCAGCCCATCGGCGTCGAGGATGTCGCGACCCGACTCGCCGAACTGGCGACCGCCGCCCCCGCAGGACGGGTCGCCGACATCGGCGGCCCCGAGATTCTCGAGACGAGCGACATCCTCGCCCGATTGCAGGCCGCCGGTCGCACGAAGCCGCGGGTGGCCTCGATCCAGTTGCCGGGGAAGACGTTCGCCGCGTTCAAGGCCGGTCATCACCTCGCGGGACTCCCCGGCTACGGCACGCAGACCTTCGACGAGTGGCTCGCGTCGGGAGCGTCGAAGTGACGGCTGTCCTGCGTGTCGGGCTCGCCACGCTTGCCGGTGCCGCGTTCATGATCGGCATCTGGAACCTCGGCTGGCCCGAACACTTCTACGCGAACTTCCCCGGGGTCGCTCTCACCCCGCCGTTCGCCGAGCACTACGCCCGCGACTACGGCGGGGCGACCGTCGGCACCGGCATCGTGCTGCTCGCCGCGACGCTCTTCCCGCGATCGGTGCTCGTCATTCCGGCACTCCTCGCAGTGCTGGCCTTCGCGCTGCCGCACGCCTGGTTCCACCTCCACCACGTCGAGGACGCGTCGCCCGAGGTTGCGGCGATCACGCTCGGTCTCACGATCGGCCAGCCGCTGCTGGCGGTCGGGCTGCTCGTGCTCGCTGTCGTGCGGTGGAGCGGCGAGCGGGCGCAGCGGCGGGAGAGAATGGGGCGTGGCCGCCTTCACGATCCCCTTCTGGGCTGACCTGCTGGCGGTCGGCATCGGCTCGCTTCAGGGTGCGATGTTCGCCGCCCAATTCCGCGACCGGCGACTCGACCTGCTCGGAGTGGCGATCATCGGCATCGCGACCGGGTTCGGCGGTGGGCTCCTGCGCGACATCCTGCTGAACGAGGTTCCGAAGGCGCTGCAGAGCAACTGGTATCTGCCGGTCGCGACCGGCGCTGCGCTCATCGGGATGCTGCTGGAGCGCATCTTCTCGCGGCTCGCGAAGGTCATCACGGTGCTCGACGCGCTCACCATCGGGCTCTTCGGGGCGATCGGCACCACGGCTGCCCTCGCCGCCGGGTTGCCTGAAGTGCCCGCCGTGTTCGTCGGGGTGCTCGCCGCGGTCGGCGGGTCGATTCTGCGCGACCTGCTGCTCGGGATGCCGATCGCCCTCATGCACGTCGGCTCGCTCTACGCGGTCGCGGCGCTCGTCGGCGCGATCAGCATCGTGGTGCTGGTGAACTTCGGCGTCGCCATCCCGATCGCCGCGATCGTCGGCGTCCTGCTCACCTTCACCGTGCGGGTGCTCGCCGTGCTGTTCCGCTGGAGCCTCCCCGAGCAGCGTCGCATCGAACGCATCCCCCGCCTCACCCGCAAACCGAAACCGCCGACCCGGGATGCCTGACCCCCTCGCCGACCCGCTCGTCGCCCGCCTGCGCGCGGTCGGCTGCGTCTTCGCCGAGGAGGAGGCCGCCGAGATCCGCCGGGTCGTGGGCGACGGCGAGCAGCGAGCGGATGCCGTGGTCACCGCGCGCGCGGCCGGCATCCCCCTCGAACACGCGCTTGGGGTCGCGCTGTTCGCCGGCGTCGAGATCGAGGTCGGCCCCGGAGTCTTCGTGCCGCGCGCCCGCGCAGAGATCCTCGTCGACACCGCCGTCGCCGCTCGCTCCGACGCCCGCATCGTCGTCGATCTCGGCACCGGCTCCGGCGCCCTCGCCGCCGCCCTCGCGACCCGCCTCCCCCGCGCCGAGGTGCACGGTGTCGACCTCGACGCGGGCGCGCTGACTTACGCCGTACGCAACGCCGCCCGCTACAACTTCACCGTCCGCGACGGCGATTGGTGGGATGCCCTCCCCCACGAGTTGCGAGGACGGGTCGACCTTGCCGTCGCCTACCTCCCCCACGTGCCCACGGCCCGCCTCGCCGACATCTCCGGCGACTACCGCACCCACGAACCCGACCTCTCCGTCGCCGGCGGCCCCGACGGCCTCGACGCGTTGAGAGCCGTCCTCGCCGGTCTCGACGATTGGCTGGCTCCCGACGGCATCCTCGTCACCCTCGTCGCCCAAGAGCAGCTGGGGACGGCGACGAAACTCTGCGAGGAAAAGCGCGTCACGCTCGTCGAAGGCTGAGCGGGGTGCGGATCGGATCGCTGAGTCGATCGGGGTAGGGGTCCCCGCTCCTTCGGCTCAATGATGCGATCCGCACCCCGCCCCCGAGTTACCCGAACGGGGTTTCGACACGCGCCCTTCGGGCGCTACTCAACCACCGAGGGTGACGAGCTCCCGGTCTCCTGAGTCGGCGCGAACCGAGCGGTTGACCGCCGACACCACAGCCTTCAGCGACGCCGTCGAGATGTCGCCGTCGATGCCGACACCCCAGAGCCGCTTGCCGTCGACGTGCAGTTCGACGTAGGCGGCGGCTTGGGCGTCGCCGCCAGCGGAGAGGGTGTGTTCGACGTAGTCGTACAGCTTGATGTCGTGGCCGAGGCCGGTGAGGATGCCGAGGAACGCGGCGATGGGTCCGTTGCCGGTTCCGTTCGCCGCCTGTACCTCTTCGCCGACGCGGATGCGGATTTCGAGGTCGACTTCGCCGTCCATGTCGCTAGCCGTGCGGGTGCCGAGCAGTTCGTAGCGACCCCACTTGGCGTCTTCGGCGGAGGCGGGCAGATACTCGTCTTGGAAGGCATCCCAGATCTGTTCGCTGGTCACTTCGCCGCCTTCGGCGTCGGTCTTGGCCTGCACGACCTGGCTGAATTCGATCTGGAGGCGGCGTGGCAGGTCGAGTGCGTGGTCGGCTTTCAACAGGTAGGCCACGCCCCCTTTGCCCGACTGCGAGTTCACCCGCACGACCGCTTCGTAGCCACGGCCGACGTCTTTCGGGTCGATCGGCAGGTACGGCACCGCCCATTCGATCTCGGACACCGGCTTGCCTTGACGGTCGGCTTCGGCATCCATCGATTCGAAGCCTTTCTTGATGGCGTCCTGGTGGGAGCCCGAGAAGGCGGTGTAGACGAGGTCGCCGGCCCACGGCGAGCGCTCGGGCACCCGGAGCTGGTTGCAGTATTCGGCAGTGCGGCGGATGTGGTCGAGGTCGCTGAAGTCGATCTCGGGGTCGATGCCTTGCGTGAACAGGTTGAGCCCGAGCGCGACGAGGTCGACGTTGCCGGTGCGCTCGCCGTTGCCGAACAGGCAACCTTCGATGCGGTCGGCTCCGGCCAGGTAGCCCAGTTCGGCGGCGGCGATCGCGGTGCCACGGTCGTTGTGCGGGTGCAGGGAGAGCAGCACGCTGTCACGGCGGGCGAGGTTGCGCGACATCCATTCGATGGAGTCGGCGTAGACGTTCGGCGTCGCCATCTCGACGGTCGCCGGCAGGTTGATGATGATCTTGCGTTCCGGCGTGGGCTGGAAGTGCTCGATCACGGCGTTGCAGACCTCGAGGGCGTATTCGAGTTCGGTGCCGGTGTAGCTCTCGGGCGAGTACTCGTAGTAGACCTGCGTGCCCGGCACGGTCTCCTCGTACTTCGTGCACCAGCGCGCACCATTGAGCGCGATCTCGAGGATGCCGGCCTTGTCGGTGCGGAACACGACGTCGCGCTGCAGCACACTCGTCGAGTTGTAGAAGTGCACGATCGCTTGCTTCGCACCCTTGATCGACTCGTAGGTGCGGGCGATGAGCTCTTCGCGGGCTTGCGTCAGCACCTGGATGGTGACGTCATCCGGGATGAGGTTCTCGTCGATGAGTTGCCGAACGAAGTCGAAGTCGGTCTGGCTCGCCGACGGGAAGCCGACCTCGATCTGCTTGTAGCCCATCTTCACGAGCAGATCGAACATGATGCGCTTGCGTTCGGGGCTCATTGGGTCGATGAGGGCCTGGTTGCCGTCGCGGAGGTCGACGGCGCACCACATCGGCGCACGCTCGATCGTCTTCGTCGGCCAGGTGCGGTCGGGCAGGTCGGTGGCGAACTGCGCGGAATAGGGGCGGTAGCGGTGTACCGGCATCCCGGAGGGGCTCTGTGTGTTTCTCATGGTCTTGGGTTCTCCCAGGTCGTTGCGGATGTCAGCCGACGACGAACTCCGCGACGAGGGAGGCTAAGTGAACTAGACCTCGTCGCGGCAACGAAGAAGGAGCAGGCCGAAACGCACGAATCCAGGGTAGCACCGGTCGCACGGGCTACTACAGTGAGCATCGTTCGCACCCTTTGGAGGCTCCCTTGTCACGTACACATTTGCTCCGCACAGCGCTCGTCGCAGCGGTGGGTCTCGGCACCGCTGCTCTGCTCAGCGGATGCTTCGGCCCCGCTCCTGCTCCCGTCGAAACCCCCAAGCCCACCCCGAACTTCGGTTCCATCGGCGGCGACGAGTCGCCAGTCCCGATCGAGACGGGCGTGCCGATCGAACCCGTTGAACCGTCCGAGACCGGGTTCAGTTCCGTCGTCGACGACCTCGGGGTGCTCACCGTCGCCGTACCCGACGACTGGACCGAGGTGGATGGACAGCCGTTCACCACCGACGCCGGCCAGGAGTGGGCCGCAATCACCGTCTCGCCCGACATTCAGGGCTACTTCGACACCTGGAGTGTGTCGGGGCTCGAGATCGGCGCGACGGGGACCTCGGGGGTGACCGACGAAGGCTTGCTCGGTCTGCTCGCGTCGATCACCGAGATCTACGGCACCTGCGAAACCGTCGTCTCGGATGCCTCGCCGTACGACGACGGCATCTTCACGGGCTTCGAGTCGGTCTTCGAAGGCTGCGGTTCCGACAACACGTCGGCGTTCGCGATCGCCAGCACGAACTCTGCAGGCACTCAGGCGGTGTTCGTGCGCGCGCAGATCACGTCAGACCTCGACGCGAACGAGATCTACCTCGCGGTCGCCAACTCGTTCGACACGACCCTCGGTCGCGCACAGTCCAAGTAGTCCGCGCGCCCGTTCGGACGGCCGGCCCTCCGGGGTCGGCCGTTCGTCATTCCGCGGGGAAGTAGCCGAGGTAGAGGTCGCCCGCCCCGTCGGGGTCCGCGACGTCGAACGGGTCGAACTGCATCCAGAGCCGGCCGCCGTCGGGCAGGCGGAAGTAGCGGTAGGCCGACGCCGTGGTTTCCTCCCCGCCCTCGTCCGCGGCCGGACCCTCCGGAGATTCCGGGGCGGTCGGCTCGGGATCTGTGGGCTCGTCACTGGCCACTTCGAGGAGTTCCCGCTCCCCCTCGTCTGCGGTCATCACGTAGCCCAGCGCCGTGAGCACCGAACTCACCGCTTCGAACTCGGTTCTCGACGACTCGGCGGCATCCAGGTAGTAGGCGACTTCGGTGCCGCCGGGGACCACGAGTGTCGTGCCGCAAGTGGGGATGACGCGCGTCCAGGTGAGAGCCACCGTCGGGAACCCCTCGGGATGCCGGTAGGCGGCCGAGGTGACCGGC
>CAZCEE010000147.1:0-6212 GCA_964497165.1 uncultured Schumannella sp.
GGGCCGACGCGCGTGCGGCGGAGTGCGGTGAGATGCCCGCCGACCCCGAGAGCGCGGCCGAGGTCGCGCGCGAGTGCCCGCACGTAGGTGCCCGACGAGACGGCGACGCGCACGTCGAGGTCGAGCAGCGCACCCTCGGCACGGGTGCCCAGCACCTCGAAGGCGGAGACCGTCACGGGGCGCGCGGGCAGGTCGACATCCTCACCCGCGCGGGCGCGGTCGTACGAGCGTCGACCGTCGACCTTGATCGCGGAGAAGCTGCTCGGCACCTGGGCGATCTCGCCGGTGAGTGCGCTCACCGCTTCCGTGATCGCCTCGGGAGCCAGCCCGCTCGCGTCGGTCTCGGCGAGAATCTCGCCTTCGGCGTCGTCGGTCGTCGTCGAGCGCCCGAGTCGGATCGTCGCCGTGTACTCCTTGTCGAGCCCGACCAGGAACGTGAGCAGGCGGGTCGCGCTGTCGACCCCGAGGATCATCAGGCCCGTCGCCATCGGGTCGAGGGTTCCCGCGTGGCCGACCTTGCGCGTGCCGAGGGCGCGCCGGGTGCGCGCCACGAGGTCGTGGCTCGTCGGGCCCTGCGGCTTGTCGAGAAGAAGGATGCCGCTGCGGCTTCCCGAAGTCGGTGCCGGCATCAGACGCGCGTCGCCCGCGACATGCGCACAAGCACTTCGGCCTTGGTGGGAGCGGCGCACTCGATGAGCTCGCGCACGTCGGGGTCGTCGAAGTCGTCGGCCATGCGCAGCCCGATGAGCGTGTTCAGGAGCATCCCGGATGCCAGGAACGTCTGGGCCTCCTGGGCGGTGAAATGCGCCTCGTGACGCAGCAGCCGGTAGACCTCGAGAAACCCCCGGCGAGCGGCCCGACCGATCTCAGGATCGGAACCGAGCACGAAGGCGTGCATCAGGCTCAGCAGCAGGCCGCGATCGGTGAGCAGTTCGCCGTACGACGCGCCGATGCGGTGATGGATCTCTTCCGGCGGCGAATCCGGGTTCTCGGCGATCGCGCCGCGAAAGGCGTCGAGCAGCCGGTCGAGCGCCCGCTCGAGCACGGCGAGGAACAGTGCCTCCTTGGTGCCGAACATCCGTACGACGTAGGGCTGGCTGACGGCGGCGGCCCTGGCAACGGCATCCGTCGTCGTGCCCACGTAGCCGCGCTCACCGAACACTGCCGTCGCGGCGGTCAGGACGAGTTCGCGCCTGTCTTCGGCCCGCATTCGCGGAATCGGTTCAGGAGTCACGCTTGACAGGGTATCAACTGATTACTAGCGTGCATGTAATCATTCGATTACTACGAAGGGTCTCGATGTCTTCCCCCTCTGTCTCGCGACGCGTACCGTTCGGACTCGCCTTGGCCGCGACCGGCATCCCGATGTTCATGGCCACCCTCGACAACCTCGTCATGACGAACGCCCTCCCGGTGATCCACGAGGAGCTCGGCGCGACCGTCGAAGAACTCCAGTGGTTCGTCAACGCCTACACCCTCGTCTTCGCGAGCCTCATCCTGTTCGCCGTCGGGCTCGGCGATCGGATCGGTCGTCGCACCATGTTCATGGCCGGAATCGTCGTCTTCACCGCCGCCTCGGTGCTCGCCGCGCTGAGCACCGACCCCGCCCAGCTCATCGCTGCGCGCGCGCTGCAGGGTATCGGCGGGGCCGGCATCATGCCGCTCTCACTGGCGCTGCTCGCCGGTTCGGTCGAGGCGCGACTGCGGCCGCTCGCCATCGGCATCTGGGGCGGAATCGCCGGACTCGGCGTCGCGGCAGGGCCCCTCATCGGTGGCGCCGTCGTCGAAGGCTGGAGCTGGCAGGCGATCTTCTGGATCAACGTGCCCGTCGGCATCCTCGTACTGCCGCTCGTGTTCTTCGCACTGCCGAACACGCTCGGCGCCCGGCTGCGGCTCGACGTTCCCGGCGTGCTGCTCGCCGGGCTCGGCGTTCTCGGGCTCGTATACGGCATCGTGCGCGGCAACGACGCGGGCTGGGGCTCGCTCGAAGTCGTCGGGTCGCTTGCTGTCGGCGCGGCCCTCGTCGCCGCGTTCCTCATCTGGGAGACCCGCACCGCGACTCCGCTGCTGCCGCTGCGCCTCTTCCGCGATCGCAGCTTCAGCATCGCGAACGTCGTCGGGTTCGGCTTCTCGTTCGGGATGTTCGGCGCGGTCTTCATCCTCATCCAGTTCCTGCAGGTGGTGCAGGGGTACTCGCCACTCGAAGCAGCCCTGCTGACGACGCCGTGGACGATGGCGCCGATGGTCGCCGCGCCCCTCGCCGGGTTCGTGTCGGGGCGAGTCGGAACGCGCACCCTCATCATCACCGGGCTGCTGCTCCAAGGCGCCGGTCTCACCTGGCTCGCGCTCACCCTCTCGGCCGACGTCGCGTACACGACGATGTTGCCGGCCTTCATCGCGGCCGGAATCGGAATGGGCTTCGTGTTCGCGCCCGTGTCGACGGCGGTGCTTGCCAACACCCGCGAAGACGACACCGCGAAAGCCAGCGGCACGAACTCCACGGTGCGCGAAATCGGCGTCGCACTCGGCATCGCCGTGCTCACTGCAGTCTTCACGGGAGCCGGTGGTGAACTCACCCCCACCGACTACGTCGACGCCGCCGTGCCCGCCGTTGCCGTCGGCGCGGCCGTCGTTCTGGCGACCGCTGCCATCGCCTTCCTGCTGCCCGCGGGACGGTCGAGCCGGCGCGCGGAGCCCGTCGTCGACGAACCGGAGCGGGAGCTCGTCCCGGCCTAGGCTGGCGACATGCGACAAGGTCTCCGATGAAGGTGGCCGTGATCGGTGCGGGGGCGGTGGGCGGACTGCTCGCCGCCCTCCTCGATCGTGCGGGGCACAACGTCGAGGTGACCGCACGCGCCGAGCACCTCGCAGCGATCCGGGCCGACGGCATCACGCTCGACGGCGGGTACGGTGCGCACGTCGCGCGGGTGACGGCCGGTGAAGTGCTCGCCGTGCGGCCCGAGCTCGCCATCCTCGCGACGAAGGGGCAGGATGCCGACGCCGCCCTGCGCGCGAATGCCGCCGTGCTCGACGGGGTGCCGGTGCTCGTCGTGCAGAACGGCCTCGGCGGCATCCGGGTCGCCGGCGAGGTGCTGCCCGACTCACCGCTCGTCGGCGGGCTCGCCCTGTTCGCCACCTCCTACCTCTCCCCCGGCCGCATCACCGTGACGGCGGCCCTCCCGATCGTTCTCGGTGGCGCTCCTGGTACCGACGCGGCCGTCGTCGAGCGCTTCGCGACGTTGTTGCGGGGGGCCATGTCGGTCGAGGTGGTCGACAGCCTCGAAGGCGCACAGTGGACGAAACTGCTCGTCAACCACGTCAACGCCCTGCCCGCGATCACCGGCCTTTCGGTGCAGGAGACGGTTGCACATCCAGCTCTGCTCCACGTGTTGGCCGCCAGCCTGCGTGAGACCGTGCGCATCGCCAACCACATCGGCATCCGCTTCACCGGCCTGCAAGGCATCCCGGGCTGGATATTGCCGTGGCTCGGTCGCGGGCCGCTCGCCCTCGCCGCCCGACTGCCGCAGGTTCTCGCGAAGCGGATGGGCGACGTTCCGAATCCGGGATCGACGCTGCAGAGCATCCGCCGGGGTCAGCTCACCGAGATCGACTTTCTCAACGGGTCCGTCGTGCGGGTCGCTCGCGAACACGGATTCGACGCGCCGATCAACGCCGCGCTCGTCGGCCTCGTCCACGAGGTCGAGCGCACGGGCACGTTCCTGACGCCCGCCGAGGTCGCGGCGCGCGTTCCCGCCTGACCGCTGACCCGGCGCTACATCGGGGCGGGCTTGATCGTGCAGTAGTCGGCGAAGCGTCGCACCGGGGCGTCGGGATCGGTGTTGTCGACGATCGCACTCGCCGTCGTGTTCGGGTGCGCGTCGCGCACGTAGAGCCGCTGCGCCTCCGAATACCGCCGGTTCGACTCCGCTTTCGGGTTCGGATCGGCGCCGTCGCGCTGCACCATGCGGGCGAGTCGCACCTCGACGTCGGCGTCCAGCCAGATCGAGAAGTTCCATGCCCCCCGCAGTTCGAAGCGGTTGAGGAACACCCCGTCGACGATGAGGATCGCGTCGGCCGGACCGGTCACCCACGCCGACTCGACGGGCACGTCGCGTTCCAGATCGAAACCGCGCAGCTGGAAGCCGGTGCTTCCGCCCATCCGGAACGGCTCGATCAGCACGCGCCGCAACACCGAGTAGTCGAACGCATCCCGGTAGTAGCCCTCGGACGAAAAGCGCCCCGTGCGATACCGGTGTTCGCGCGGCCGGTGGAAGTCGTCGACCGACGCGCGGAACACCTCGAAGCCTTTGCGCGTGAAGGCTAGTGCGAGGTCGTCGGCGAACTGCGTCTTGCCTGCACCGTCCGGCCCGTCGACCGCGAGGGTCGTGCGGCCCTTGGCGTAGTGATGCGCGTACTCGGCCACGAGCGACTCGAGCAGATCCCGTCGTGCGGGGGCGATCTTCGACCACATCACCACGGCGCCAGCCTAGCCAGCTCGCCCGTTAGCCTCGCTGTGTGAATCCCGGAGAGGCTCTCGGCGAGCGCATCGCCGACTGGTACGCCGCCGGGCATCGCGACCTCCCCTGGCGACGGGCAGGCTTCACGGCTTGGGGCACGCTCGTCAGCGAGTTCATGCTGCAGCAGACGCCGGTCGCCCGCGTCATTCCGGCATTGGAGCGCTGGCTGACCCGGTGGCCGACCCCCGCCGACCTCGCGAGCGAGCCGGCGGGCGAAGCGGTGCGCGCCTGGGAGCGTCTCGGCTATCCGCGGCGTGCTCTGGCACTGCATGCCGCCGCGACGGCGATCGCCGAACGGCACGGCAACGAGGTACCCGCGGATGTCGACGCCCTCCTCGCGTTGCCCGGGGTGGGACCGTACACGGCGCGCGCGGTCGCGGCGTTTGCTTACGGCATCCGCACCCCGGTCGTCGACACGAACGTGCGACGCGTGCTCGCTCGTGCGGTGCGGGGTCAGGGTGCCGCGGGCCCGGCCCGCACGGTGACCGACCTTTCCGAGATGGAGTCTCTGCTGCCCGACGATCCGGCCCGGGCGCGACTGGTCAACGCCGGGACGATGGAACTCGGGCAGACGGTGTGCACCACGCGGTCACCGCGTTGCGGGGAGTGCCCTCTCGCCGCCTCCTGCGCCTGGCGGGCGGCCGGTTACCCGGCCTACGACGGGCCGCGTGCGCCGGTGCAGAAGCGCTACGAAGGCTCCGACCGACAGGTGCGCGGCGTCGTGCTGCGCGAGCTGCGCGGAAGCGACACTCCGGTGCCCGTGGCGGTGATCGCGGGGCTGCGGCCCGATGCTGCGCAGCTCACGCGCGCCATCGATGGGCTGCTGCGCGACGGCCTCGTCACGCGCGACGGTGACGAACTGCGGCTTCCGTAGGCCGTGCTGTCCCTAGGCTGGGGCGATGCCCGCGGTTCCGCTTCGAGTCGCCCGCGAAGCCGCAACCGCGGAACTCGGGGCGGCGTTCGCGGCGATCCGGGCCGAGCTCGAGCTGCCGACCGGGTTTTCGGCCGACGTCGAAGCCGAGGCCGGACGCGCCGTCGACGCCTACGAGCAGCCCGACCTGGACCTGACCGACATCCCGTTCGCGACGATCGACCCCGCCGGGTCGACCGACCTCGACCAGGCGCTCGCGATCGAGCGCGACGGCGCGGGATGGCGAGTGTTCTACGCGATCGCCGACCTCCCCGGGTTCGTGACCCCCGGTGGCGCGATCGACACCGAAGCCCGCGAACGGGGCCAGACGCTCTACGCGGCCGACGGACGCGTCCCGCTGCACCCGGTCGCGATCAGCGAGGGCGCCGCATCGCTGTTACCGGATGTCGACCGCGGCGCGTTCGTCTGGGACATCGCGCTCGACGGTTCGGGCCGCGAAGTCTCGGTGCGGGTGCGGCGAGCACGGGTGCGCAGCCGACGACAGTGGAGCTACGAGGAGGCGCAAGCCGCCGTCGGCGACGATCCGATGCTCGGGCTGCTGCGCGACGTCGGCGAGGCCCGGGTCGCCCGAGAGAGCGAACGCGGTGGCGCGAGCCTCGCGACACCCGAGATCCTCGTCGTGCGCGAGGGTGACGAGTACCGGCTGGAGCGCCGCGTCGTGCTGCCGGTCGCGACCTGGAACGCCCAGATCTCGCTGCTCACCGGGATGGCGGCCGCTCAGATGATGCTCGACGCGGGCGTCGGCATCCTGCGCACGATGCCGC
>CAZCEE010000148.1:0-6210 GCA_964497165.1 uncultured Schumannella sp.
CCGCCGCGGATGCCTCCCGCGCCGTCGCGCTGCTCCGCGCGCACGGGATCGAGACGATGGGTGAGCCGACCGCAAGCCGCGGTCCGAGCGACGGCCAGCGCTGGGTCTACTTCCGCGCGCCGTGGGGCATGCAGTTCGAACTCGTCAGTTTCCCCGACGGTAAAGCGTACGAGGAGGAGTCTCGGGTACGGCTATGGCACCCGGGGAATCCGGCAGAATGAGCGCTGTGACCGAACTCTCCGCGCACGGGGCCGCGGGGGCTCGAATCGCAAGCGAGCTGCGGGACGGCATCCTCGGCGGCGAGTACGCCCCTGGCACGCGCATCCGCCAGGAAGACCTCGCCGAGCGGTACGGGGCGAGTCGTGTGCCGGTGCGCGAGGCGCTGCGGATGCTCGAGGCCGAAGGTCTGCTGACCCTCGTCGCGAACACGGGGGCCTGGGTCACAAAACTCACGCTCGCCGACTGCGACGAGCTGTATCGGATTCGCGAACGCCTCGAACCGTTGCTCCTCGCCTACAGCGTGCCGACTCTCTCCCCCGTCGCGATCGACCGCTTCGCCGAACTCGCCGACGCGATGGAGGCAGTAGATGACGTCGAAGAGTTCCTGCGACTCGACCGCGAATTCCATCTCGGCAGCTACGCCGGTGCCGAGACCACCGTGCTCGGCGACCTCGTACTCGGTCTCTGGAATCGCACCCAGCACTACCGCCGCGCGTTCACCAGAGTGTTCCGCTCGGAGGGGGATCGCAGCGTGCACCATGACCACCAGTTGCTCGTCGCAGCTTTCCGCCGTCGCGACACTGAGGAGGCCGAACGCATCCTCGCCGCCCACATCCGCCGCACGCGCCTGGAGCTCGCGCGGCATCCCGACCTTTTCAGATAGGAAACAGATGGCCATCGCAACCGTCAACCCCGCCACCGGCGAGGTCGAGAAGACCTTCGATCCGCACACCCCTGCCGAGGTCGAGCGCCGCCTCGCGCTCGCGGCCGCGGCATTCGAGACCCTCAAGGGCACGACCTTTGCACAACGGGGGGCATGGATGCGCGCCGCCGCCGACCTCCTCGACGCCGACGTCGAGCCGCTGGCCGAGATCATCACCCGCGAGATGGGTAAGCCGATCGGCGCCTCCCGCGCCGAGGTGCTGAAGTGTGCAAAGGGGATGCGGTTCTACGCCGAGCACGCCGAGAGTTTCCTCGCCGACGAGCCGCTCGCCGACCCGTCGAAGGTCGGAGCGTCGCGGGCGGTCGCGCGGTACCAGCCGCTCGGCGTCATCCTCGCCGTCATGCCGTGGAACTACCCGCTGTGGCAGGTCGTGCGGTTCGCTGCGCCGGCACTGATGGCCGGCAACACGGGCGTGCTCAAGCACGCCTCCAACGTGCCCCAGTCCGCGCTCTACCTCGACACCCTCTATGAGCGCGGCGGGTTCCCGCCCGGCGCGTTCACGACCCTGCTTATCGGATCGGCGGAGGTCGCGGCCGTCATCGAAGACCCGCGCGTGCGCGCCATCACCCTCACCGGCTCCGAACCCGCCGGCCGCTCCGTCGCCTCGATCGCCGCCGCCCAGGCGAAGAAGTCGGTACTCGAACTCGGCGGCTCGGACCCTTTCATCGTCATGCCCAGCGCCGACCTCGACGCCGCAATCTCAACCGCCGTGACCGCCCGCACCGTCAACAACGGGCAGTCCTGCATCTCGGCGAAACGGTTCATCGTGCACGACGCCGTCTACGACGCGTTCATGACGGGCTTCACTGCGGCGATGGCAGCGCTCCGCATCGGCGACCCCCTCGACGAGCAGACCCAGGTCGGGCCGATCGCGACCTCTTCCGGCCGCGACGAGCTGGTCGAACTCGTCGACGACGCGCGGGCGAAGGGCGCCGACATCCTCACCGGTGGCACCGTTCCCGACGGGCCGGGCTGGTTCTACCCGCCGACGGTCGTCGCCGGCGTCACTCCCGCGATGCGGTTGCACCTCGAAGAGACCTTCGGACCGGTCGCGACCGTCTATCGCGTGAAGGATGCCGACGAGGCGATCCGACTCGCGAATGTCACCGATTTCGGTCTCTCGTCGAGCGTGTGGACGACGGAGCCGGGCGAACGAGAGCGCTTCGAACGTGAGATCGAAGCGGGCGCAGTGTTCGTCAACGGCATGACGATCTCCTACCCCGAGCTGCCGTTCGGCGGCATCAAGAACTCGGGATTCGGTCGCGAACTCGCTGCCGCCGGCATCCGCGAGTTCTGCAACCTGAAGACCGTGTGGCAGTCCTGATGAGCCGACTCGGGTTCCTTGGCCTGGGCACGATGGGGCGCGAGATGGCGCGGCGCCTCGTCGACGCCGGGCACGATGTCGTCGTCTGGAACCGGTCGCGAGAACCAGTCGAGGAGCTTGTCGCTGCCGGAGCCAGCGCTGCGGCAACCCCGGCGGAGGCTCTCGCAGCCCCGGTTTCGTTCTCGATGCTCGCGAACGACGAGGCCGCCGACCTCGTGCTCTCCGCCGAGAACCTCGCGGGCCCCGCCGGTCGCCTCCACGTCGCCATGGCCTCGCTCGGCCCCACAGCGGCCGACCGGCTCGCTGCACGGCACGCCGAGGCGGGTGTCGCCTACCTCGCCGCTCCCGTTCTCGGGCGCTTCACGGTCGCGGCCGCGGGCGAACTCAACATCATCGCCGCAGGAGCTGCCGCAGACCTGGAGCGGGCCGTCCCGTATTTCGAGATCCTCGGCAAGCGCGTGTGGACCGTCGGTAGCGAGCCGCGCATCGCCAACGTCGTGAAGGCTGCCGTCAACTACGACATCATCCATGCGTTCCAGGCGATCGCCGAGTCGGTCGCCCTCGTGGAAGCGCACGACGTGGATGCCGGCCTCTTCACCGAGCTGCTCTCCTCGACGCTCTTCCCCGGGCCGGTGTACACCGGCTACGGCGCGATGATCGCCGAGAGCCGCTATACACCGCCCGGTTTCACGATGTCCCTCGGCTCGAAGGATCTGGGGCTCGCCGAGGCGATCGCTGCCGACGCCGGCCTCACGCTGCCCAGCGCTCCCGTCCTGCGCCGCGCGTTCGACACCGCGCTCGCCTCCAACGACCTCAAGGACGTCGATTGGTCGGGCGTGGCCGAGATCACCCGCCAGCGACGCTACCCCAGTGACTGACAGACCCGTGCGCTACGTCAGACGCCAGCCGCGGTCGACGTAGAGGCTGGTGCCCGAGACACCCTGGTTGCGCAGTAGAAACTGCGTCGCCTCCACGATGTCGGCCATTGTTGCTAGCTCGCCGCCCGGCGTGCGGCTCGTGTACTGGTCGAGCACGCCCGCAGGTTTGCCCGCCCAGAACGGGCTGTCGCCGATGATGCCGGGATGCAGGGCGTTCACCCGCATCGGAGCGAGCTCGAGCGCGAGCGTGCGGGTGAGCCCCTCGACGCCGCCGTTGATCGTCGACACCGTCGTCGATCCGGGGTACGGCGCGTCTTTGGCCCGACCGCCGAAGAGCACGATCCCGGTCTTGCGCGACGGCTCGAGCCGATCGAGCAGGGTGTGCACCGTCTCGGCGTATCCGACGAGCTTAAGCGTGACGAGCCGCGTGGCTCGGGCGATGTCGTAGTCCACGATCGTGTTGGCGTCGCGCTCGATCGCGGCGAGCACGAGGCCGTGCAGCGGTCCGACGGCCGCTAGCTGGCCCGCGATCGTCTCGGGCTCCGAGATGTCGAGGGCGACGCCCGTCGCGTTCGGACCGAGTTCGGCCGCGATCGACGTCGTGCGCTCCTCATCACGACCGGTGATGATGACGCTGTCGCCGCGGGCGACGATGTCACGGGCGAGTTCGAGGCCGATGCCGGAGGTTCCTCCGGCAACGAGGATCGTGCGAGATGACATGGCGGCTCCTTGGTCGCTGCGTGTTCAGGGGTGTCGGGTGGAGGTCAGGATGCGGGTAGCTCGCCGCGGCCGGCACGGGTGTTGAGGTGGGATTGGGCGTCGCGGGCGGCGAGCATCGGCCCGTCGAACGTGTAGTACCTGGTGCCGGCGATGAGCAGTTCTTCGGCGGGGAACTTGGTGATGACCTCGCACCCGTCGGCGGTCACGACGACTTCCTCTTCGATGCGCGCGGCGCCCCAGCCGTCGGTGGAGGGCCAGTAGGTCTCGAGGGCGAACACCATTCCCTCTTCGAGAACCTCGGGGTGGTCGAGCGAGACGAGGCGGCTGAAGATCGGCTTTTCCCAGATTGAGAGCCCGACGCCGTGACCGTACTGGAGGGCGAATGCGGCCTCTTCGTCGGCGAAGCCGAACTCTTGCGCGGTGGGCCACACCGTGACGATGTCGGCTGTCGTGGCACCGGGTTTCACGAGTGCGATCGCCTGGTCCATGTATTCGCGGGCACGCGTGTAGGCATCCCGCTGCGCGTTGGAGGCCGAGCCGACGGCGAACGTGCGGTAGTAGCACGTGCGGTACCCGTTGTAGGAATGCAGGATGTCGAAGAACGCTGGATCGCCGGGTCGGATGAGACGGTCGGAGAACACGTGTGGATGCGGCGAGCAGCGCTCGCCTGAGATCGCGTTGACGCCCTCCACGTACTCGGATCCGAGGTCGTAGAGCGTCTTCGCGACGAGCCCGACGGCCTCGTTCTCGCGCACGCCCGGCCGGAGGAAGCGGTACAGCTCGTCGTACGCAGCGTCGACCATCGAAGCGGCCTGGGTGAGCAACCGGATCTCGTCGCCCGTCTTGATGCGGCGGGCCTCCATGAACACCTGCTGCCCGTCGACGACGGTGATGCCGACCTTCTGCAGGGCGAACAGGATGGGCAACTCGATGACGTCGACGCCGAGCGGCTGATCGGCGAGACCGAACTTGTCCAGTTCGCGCTTGATCTTCGCGGCCACCTCGTCGGCGATGCCCGCGTCGGGTGAGAACGCCCCACGAAGCGTCGAGATGCCGGCGCGCGCACCGCCCTCAAGCCGCGGCCGCACGGCGCCCTCGTGCGGCGCGTTGGGGTCGGCATCCATCTCGGCGGTCGTGGTGTCGAGCCACGGGTTGTAGAGCTGGTGGTGCCGCGCAGCGGAGCCGAAGTCCCACGAGATCGGGTCGGTGTTGCGCGTCAGCAGCGCGAAGCGGATGAGCTTGTCCATCGCCCAGGTGCCGATATGTGTCGCCGTCATGTAGCGGATGTTGGAGAAGTCGAAGGCGAGCACGGCGCCGAGTTCGCTGCGGTCGAGCTCGGCTTTCAACCGCGCGAGACGCGCGGACCGGAGCCGGTCGAAATCGACCCGCGCCTCCCAGTCGACGGCATTGGTGCCCGTGGTAGCGGTGTCCTTCATCGGATCCTCCGGTCGGCGACGACTTGGTGCGACCTGCACACGCGTTCAGTCAGGCCGTATGAATGTTTAGCATAGATGAACAGTCTCGGGCCACGCCCGCGTACTATCATCGACTTTACGCAGGGCGAGGCCCGGGGGTTCTCCCCGGCTGAACGGTTCAGCTCCTGCAAAAGACGACCAGGAGAGCCGCCATGACCGCGGACATCGGAGCACGGCTCCGCGTAGCCCGCCTGGAGCGCGGCCTCAGCCTGCGCAGTGTCGCCCAGGCTCTCGGGGTGTCGGCGTCGCTCATCTCGCAGGTCGAGACAGGCAAGACTCAACCGTCGGTGTCGACCCTCTACGCGATCGTGAACCACCTCAGCGTCTCGATGGACGAGCTGCTCGGAGTCGGACCCGCGACGCCGGTGGCTCCGGGATCGCCGCCGTCGATCTTCGGACACAGTGGACGGGTCCTGCCGGCCGTGCAGCGCGCCGGAGAGAACCCCGTGCTCGAGATGGAGAACGGAGTGCGCTGGGAGCGTCTTGCCGTCGGCGAGGGCGGTCCTGCGGATGCGCTCCTCGTGACCTATGAACCCGGGGCGACCTCGTCGATCGAGGCGAAGCTCATGCGGCACTCCGGCATCGAGTACGCCTACCTCCTCGAAGGCGAGCTCACCCTGCAGCTCGACTTCGACATCCACGTGCTCGGCCCGGGCGACTCGCTGCAATTCGACTCAGTGCGACCGCACCTGTACTC
This sequence comes from uncultured Schumannella sp., assembly GCA_964497165.1. Classification (GTDB taxonomy): domain Bacteria; phylum Actinomycetota; class Actinomycetes; order Actinomycetales; family Microbacteriaceae; genus Pseudolysinimonas_A. The sequence continues at coordinate 6,038 of CAZCEE010000148.1, forward strand.
CAACCGCGGCACCATGCCTGCGCGCGGCATCTGGTTCGTCGTCGGTCGTCGGCAGCACAACCAGGCGATGCCCGCACCCGCCGGAGCGGTCGCCGCCGATCGTAAGCAGGTCGAGGGCGAGCTGAACTCCGCGGTCGACGTGCTTCAGGCGATGGACCGCCTGAACTAGGTCC